>JBJOOG010000001.1:0-14766 GCA_046051465.1 Bacteroidota bacterium
TTATTGATGCCTATTACCATCAAATTGCCAACAAAGAAGAATCGCTCACGGCCCTAAATACGGCTTTTGCCACCGAGGGTGCATATATTCATGTGCCCAAAAGCAAGGTGGTTGATAAACCCATCGAAATCATGTACTTCACTACGGGTGTCGAATCGGCTTTACTGGTGCAACCGCGCAACTTGATTGTGGTGGGCGAAAACTCGCACGTGCAAATTATTGAACGCCACCAATGCATCGAAGGCAATCCGGTGCTCACCAATTCGGTAACCGAAGTGTTTGCCCAAAAACGCGCCATTGTTGATTATTACAAAATTCAAAATGATGTATTGACGGCCAATTTGATAGACAACACCTACATTTCCCAAAAACAAGAAAGCCATGTTTCAGTGCATACCTTCTCGTTTGGTGGCAACCTCACGCGTAACAATTTGAACTTTTATCATTTTGGCGAACGCATTGATTCGACCTTGAAGGGCATTACCATTATTGGCGACAAACAACACGTGGATCATTTTACCTTGGTGAACCACGCCACGCCCAACTGCGAAAGCCACCAGAACTATAAAACCATTATTGCCGATAGCGCGACTGGCGTGTTTAACGGCAAGATTTATGTTGAAAAAGAAGCCCAAAAAACCGATGCGTTTCAGCAAAACAACAACATCCTAATTGGCGACAAAGCCACGATAAACGCCAAACCGCAATTGGAAATTTTTGCCGATGACGTAAAGTGCTCACACGGCTGCACTATTGGCCAACTCGACGAAACCGCTTTGTTTTACATGCAGCAACGCGGAATTCCCAAAAAAGAAGCCAAGGCTTTGCTCATGTATGCCTTCTCCAACGATGTGATTGAGAGCATAAAAATTCCCGAATTGAAACAACGCATCACTAAAATTATCGCCACTAAATTGGGCGTGAGTTTGGGGTTTGATTTGTAGGGAGGAAAGGGTTTAGGGGTTAGAGAGGTTAGTGGTATATCTTTAAGTTTAAAAAGGAATGATTATGAAATAAAAAATTAATAATAATTTTAAATTAATTAGTATTTTTTAGTTTTAATCTTCACTGGCATTGCAAGCGCATTTTCTGCTACAATACTTGGATTTTTCACTCCAATTAATGTTTTTTGATAAATCAGATGAACTCCAATTGGGATCACAATGATTTGTTCCGCCGGACCAATTTTCATAATTTCTTCCCAATACATTTATGGATACTTTTTTTTGTGTAAAATTTTCATTACAATGTTTACAGGTAAGGGTTCTTACTTCTTCCTTTGATTTCTCTTTATTTTCTTGGTCAGAGTAATTTAGCAAGGTATCAGTTCGTGAGTCATCAGTTTCTGAATTATTTGTTTCAGATTCATTTTCCTTGATATCTGAATAAACAATCACTTCAGCCGGGAGGGCCTGGTCTGTTAATGTGTCAGTAAATAGATATTCAATATTTGGATTTTCATCAACCTGTTTGCAAGAAGAAAAAGACATGGTAACTATAGATGATAATAAAATTATATTTTTTAATATTTTCATCTTTTTAGAGTTAGACACCAATTTTAAAGTTGCATTATTATGTATGAATTTTAGTATTAAAAACATCTAACTAATCGCAGCTCTCTCTTATACATCCAAGCGCGTACGTAGCAGCCTGTGCTCTACATTGATCATACGTTTCAGAACCAATAGTGCTTTTAGTATATTCAATTGCTTCATAGTAATTAGAGACTTCAGATTCTTCAAAACTATAATCTTGTAAACCAACATCTACAGGGTCGTCTATATATGATTCATGTTTGTTTTTTGGATTATTTATGCTTTCACATTTTTCAGAATAAAAGGCTAGCATTTGCATTAAATTCAAATAGTATTTAAAATTGATGTGTAAAACTATAGAGTTAAATTTACACTTTCCTTCACTTGATGCATTTGTAGGATCATTAAGCGTCTCGCAAACTAATGGCCTATTAAACTTTATTTTTTTAGGGATAATAGTATATCTACTACTCATATTACAATATTTGCAATGAGCTATTATTTTAACGCTGTATGCTTCAAAAGAAGCGCCACAATAGTTTTGAGCATTGGAATTACTAACTAGTAATGTTATTAGTATTAAATAAAAAATTCCTTTTTTCATGTAATCAGGTATGAATTAATATTGAATACAATAGTACCCATTATCATGACGAGCAAACCAAACAAACAAGTTCAAACGTGTTCAAACCAGTTCAAATGCAATTGCTTTTTTACATTTGATAAAAAAATAAATGCCAGCCCCTATTCCCATTAACAGCAACGAACAAGCGTGGATTAAGCAATATCTGCAGGAAACCTATGACATAGCTGTTGTAGATGCATTTGACTGCAAAGCCTTAAGCGAGGCCGTTTACAAGTACAAGGGTACTAAGATTAGTTATTCTACTTTTAGGCGGTTGTTTAACATGGTTCCCAACACCAATTCATTCTCGCGCTATGTGCTGAACGCTTTAGCTGAGGCGGTTGGGTTTAAAAATTGGGAATTATTCAAACACCATGTTGCTCGTTTTGATACGAATGTAATTAATCAAAATATACAGGTCTATTCCAGACAATTGCCTGAGAGCAGCGCTTTACTTTTAGAAACGGTAAAAAAACTCCCGCTTTCTACTTCATTTGGTGGGTATCAGTTGCAAAGTATTGTCAATTTGGCGATTCAACACCTCGATTTTGATTTGTTGAAAGAGATAGTTCACTTGCCGTTTGATGTAGAGGATCAAAAATTTTACGAGCAGTTAGTAATTGGTTTTCAATCGTTTTATTTTCAAGCCATAAAAGGCAATCAAGCCATTGTCGATTTTGTGTCTGATGCAGTAAGCGATTCTGTTTTGCTGCAAAAATGTTTGCTTCAAGCCTATGTAGACGAGAACTATTTGGATACATTTTTTGGTGTATGGTTGCTTGCAATTCAAGAAAGTAAAATACCTGATTTACTGTTGTTTAAAAATTTATTGTTGTGCCAAAAGGCAGTAAATAGTTCCGACATTAAAAGTGCACAATTGTATTTAACTCAAGCAAAACAGTTGAAATTAGAAAGCAAGGAAGTGATTCACCCCATTTTAAAAGCTAGAATTGGTGTTTGGGAACAGCTTTTAAACAAAAATGAGGTGCTTTCAGACTATTTTGCTTCTTTTAATTCTCCATTTCACAAAGCCGATTTTGTAGTTATTGCCGCTCGTTTATTGTGGACATACGACGACACAAAATCAGAAATATCATTTTTAGAACAAATTTCTTTGAGCGAGTTCCCACCGGTAAAAGATTTTTTCCAAAAGGGAAGGTACAATGTGTTAATCCTAACACTAGCTATTTATCATTACAAAAAACAAGAGTATCAAAAAGCAAAAACGCACTTCAAATTTTATAATAGCTCTACGTTGGGCTATGACATAGTAAATGTTGATTTTTATTTGCCTTGGATTGATAAGTTAGTGACGTTGTAATTTATTTTTTCAAACTTCTCACAATCCCACTCAATAATCCATTAAAGTCAAATACGTCGTCTTCGCGCAGTCCTAGACGAACCACTACCAAGTCTTGGCTGGGAAATATAGCCACCATTTGCCCTTGAAACCCGCTGCAGTAGTACATGTTTTTGGGTACGTCGGGAAATTTACCGCCTGCATTTAGCCAAAAGTGCGCGCCGTAACTGCCTTTTGAAGTGGCGGTTGGCGTAGACACATACCTTGCCCAAGCCGGGTCAAATAGCTGTTCTCCATTCCAGTTTCCGCGGTGCAAATACAAAAGCCCCAGTTTGGCCCAATCTCTTGCCGTAGCCCAACCGTAGGATGATCCCACATAATTGCCCGCCATATCGGTTTCAACCAACATCGATTTCATGCCTATTTTATCAATCAAACTGCTGTACCAAAAATCCAAATAGTCTTGGTGGGATTTAAATTGATTGCGCAAAATCAAAGACAATAAATTGGTTGTGCCAGATGAATAATTCCAGTGTGTGTTGGGCGCAAATGCCGCTTGTTTTTCGAGTTGCACCCGGCCCATATTGCGTGCTTGGAACAGCATTTGGGTGGCGTCACAAATTTTGTCGTATTGCTCCTCCCAAGCCAAGCCCGAGTTCATGTGCAGCAAGTCGTTGAGCGTAATTTTGGCACGTTTGTCGTTTTTCCATTCAGAAATAGAAACGGGCGCGTTGAGGTTAATTTTTCCTTGTTTTTGCAGGATTCCAAAGTAGGTGGCTGTAAGACTTTTGGTCATGGACCAGCCCAATAATTTGCTGTTTTTAGAGAAACCTGGACTGTAGCGTTCGGCAATGATGTGGTCTTTGTAAATCACCAAAACGGCGCGGCTACGTTTGTCTAATTTGGCACCCACATCAAAGGCATTGGCAACCGTTTTTTGCAATAAAGTATAGTTGATATTGGAGAACACACTGTCTTTGGCTTCGCTGGTTCCATACGGATAAGGCAGCTTGCAAGTGTTTGGCGTTCGTTTGGGCACCAAATAGGGTTTATGAACATCAAATGAATCATCAATTAGTGTTGCGCCCAAACCGTTGCGGTAAATGGCTTTGCGTGTTTTGAGTCCAAATACCGAGGCGATGGCATGGGATTTCTTTTTGTGAAGTTGATTGGTGGCTAATTTCACCAAGGGAATATCATTGTCTCCTTGCTCAATAACCGACTTCGATCGCCCATCAATAAAGTGCGCAGACGCCATGCTTTTGGCCGAAAAGCCCGAGATTAAATCGAGTTTAGGATAATTGCTATATCCCAAATAAAGCACAGCAACGAGAACAACAACGCCTAAAATTTTGAAGCTTTTTTTCATGTCAAAAAATTTGATGCAAGGTACTTTTTTTGAAAGAAAATCAAACTTCTTTTTCCCTAAGGATTTAATTCATGCTTGACGTAAATATTCGTTCAATTGCCGTTTTTTAGACACGCTATTTTATTACTTTTGTGGGTAGAATTTTTCTAAATAACTATGTTAGACATCACTAAGGTTCGTGCCGATTTCCCCATACTACAGCAAGAAATTAATGGATTTCCGTTGATCTACTTTGACAATGGGGCCACCTCGCAAAAACCGCAAGTAGTGATTGACGCCATCAGCGACTATTACCAAGAAACCAACGCCAACATTCACCGTGGGGTGCACACCCTAAGCCAACGCGCCACCGACGCCTACGAAGCGGCTCGCGAAATCATGAGGCAGCACCTCAACGCAGCCTATGCGCACGAAGTGTTGTTTACTGCCGGAACCACGCATGGCATCAATTTAGTCGCCAACGGATTTGCTTCCATCTTGAAAGTAGGCGATGAGGTGCTTATCTCGGCCATGGAGCACCACAGCAACATTGTGCCCTGGCAGTTGTTGTGTGAGAAAACAGGTGCCAAGTTGCGTGTGATTCCCATGAACGAGAACGGCGAATTGATTCAAGCAGAATATCAAAAATTATTGAATAGCAACACCAAATTGGTTGCGGTTACCCATATTTCAAATGCATTAGGCACCATCAACCCCATTCAAGAAATGGTGGCGCAAGCCCATCAAGTTGGGGCGGCATTTTTGGTTGACGGCGCCCAAGCGGTGCCCCATTTGCAACCCGATGTGCAAGCCTTAGATTGCGATTTTTATGCTTTTTCTGGACACAAAATATGCGGCCCTACTGGCACTGGAATTTTGTACGGAAAAGAAGTCTGGCTCAAAAAACTCCCGCCCTACCAAGGCGGCGGCGAGATGATCAAAACCGTCACCTTTGAGAAAACCACCTATGCCGAGTTGCCGCATAAATTTGAAGCCGGTACCCCGCACATTGCCGGCGGAATAGCCTTGGGTGTGGCTGTGCAATACCTGCAAAGACTGGGTTTTGACGCTATAGCTGCACACGAAAAAAAACTACTCGATTACGCCACCGACCAATTGCTGCAAATAGAAGGCTTAAAAATATACGGCACGGCTGCACACAAAACCTCGGTAATTTCGTTTAATGTGGGCGACATTCATCCGTATGATCTAGGCACCATCATTGACAAAAAAGGAATAGCGGTGCGCACCGGACACCATTGTACCCAACCCATTATGGACTTTTTTGGCATTCCAGGCACCATTCGGGCTTCGTTTGCGTTTTACAATACCACCGCCGAAATTGATTTTTTTGTTTCGGCACTAAAAAAAGCAGTAACGATGCTGCGCTAATCAATAAAACAATACCAGATGAAATTAATCAGTTGTTTTCTCCTCTCGCTCTTTTTAAGCAAAGGCTGTGTAAACCAGTCCAAGCAAGATTTTTCTAAATCTACTTTAACCTATACGGCCGAAACCCGCGGCTTTTATATGCAAATTACCATTAAAGACAAGGAGTTGCGTATCACTAAAGACAGAGAGACACGTTTGCCATCGGTGCAGTTGACCTTAACAAAAGAGCAGCAAAAAAAAGTGCTTAGTTACCTTAAAGCCATCGATGTGCCAAATTTGTCTCAACTCAAAGCGCCTACCGAAAAACGATTTTATGACGGCGCGGCCATTGGCAATTTGAGTGTTTCGCACAACGGAGAAACCTATGGAACTGCCGGATTTGATCATGGAAATCCGCCGGTTGAAATTGAACAATTGGTCACGTTTATGAATGCATTTGACAAACCCGAATAAATACAATGACAATTTCTGAAATTCAAGCCGAAATTATTGACGACTTTTCCTTGTTTGACGACTGGGATGAACGGTTTCAGTACCTGATTGATTTAGGAAAAACCCTGCCACTCATTGACGAGCAATTCAAGTTGCCCGAAAACACCATCAAAGGCTGTCAATCAAACGTTTGGTTGCATGCCGAAAACGAGCAGGGGAGATTAGTTTTTACTGCCGACAGCGACGCGATTATTACCAAAGGAATCATTGCTTTATTACTCCGCACTTTTTCACACCAAACACCGCAAGCCATTTTGGATGCTTCAACCGATTTTATTGACACCATCGGACTCAAAGCCCAGCTCTCGCCTACCCGCGCGAACGGATTGGTTTCGATGATTAAACAAATAAAACTATATGCATTGGCTCATCAAGCCAAAAACAATTAACCAATTATGGAACACGAAATTGACACTACCCAATTGGGCGAAGACATTGTAAAAAAACTCAAAACCATTTACGATCCCGAGATTCCAGTTGACATTTATGAACTGGGCCTCATATACGACGTGATGGTCAATGAAGACTACGAAGTAAAAATCCTCATGACCTTGACTTCACCCAACTGCCCAGTAGCCGAGAGTTTGCCGCGGGAAGTAGAAGACAAAGTGCGCTCAATAGAAAACGTAAAAAGCGCCGAAGTCGAAATTACGTTTGATCCGCCATGGAGCAAAGACTTGATGAGCGAAGAAGCCAAGTTAGAATTAGGCATGCTGTAATGCAACATTTTTTATGGACGAAATTCAAAATAGAGTAGCCAATTCGGCCTTGATGGTGTTTGATCTAGAGGATTACTATCCCGAAGGCATCAAAACCCAAGTTGATCTTTCGGTTTGGCTAATGGAGGGGTTTTTACTCAAAGAAAAAGAGTTTCGTCAGGCCTTGGCTTCGCACGATTGGAGCCAATACCAAAATCAGTATGTGGCCATTCACTGCAGCACCGACGCCATTTTGCCCGCTTGGGCAGAACAATTGGTTGCCGTTCAGTTGATGCCGTTTGCCAAAAAAGTAGTGTTGGGTTCAGTACATAAACTAGATGAACTTTTATATCCCGAAATTTTAGCGGCTGTTGATTATACTCCCTTTGAAGGAAAACCAGTTATTTTAAAGGGTTGTTCCAAAAAACCCGTTCCGCCAAGCGCCTATATACAAGCGCTTCAATATCTCCAACCACTTGCCAAAAGCATCATGTATGGCGAAGCCTGTTCGGCCGTGCCGTTGTACAAGAAAAAATAATTAGTCTTCTTTTTCGACAGCCTCGTTGTAGTCGGGGTACAAAAATTTGTTGTACGGAAAACGCGTAATGTGTATGCTGCGCACAGCTTCATAGACACATGCTCTAAATTCCTCAAAATTCTCTTTTTTTGTGGCCGAGATAAACAAGGCGTTTTTCTCGCCCACATCGTGCATCCAGGTGCGTTTCCATTCTTCTAAGGTATAGTGTTTTCGGGTGCGCTCGGTAATTAAATCGTCATCCTCAATCGTGAGGTGACGGTAGGCGTCAATTTTATTAAACACCATGATGGTCGGTTTATCGTTGCTTTTGATGTCCATCAAAATTTGATTGACCGAGGCAATATGGTCTTCAAAATCGGGATGGGAAATATCAACCACATGCAAGAGTAAATCGGCTTCGCGCACTTCGTCGAGCGTACTCTTGAACGATTCAACCAATTGGGTGGGGAGTTTGCGAATAAATCCTACGGTATCTGAAAGCAAGAAGGGCAAATTTCGAATCACCACTTTGCGCACAGTGGTATCTAGGGTGGCAAACAATTTGTTTTCGACAAACACTTCGCTTTTGCTGATTACATTCATCAAGGTCGATTTGCCCACATTGGTATAACCCACCAAAGCTACGCGAACCATCGCGCCCCGATTGCTACGCTGCACTGACATTTGTTTGTCGATGATTTTTATTTTGTCTTTAAGCAAGGCAATCCTGTCGCGCACAATTCGGCGGTCGGTTTCAATTTCGGTTTCACCCGGACCGCGCATCCCAATTCCTCCTTTTTGGCGTTCCAAGTGTGTCCACATCCCAGAAAGACGCGGGAGCAAATATTGGCATTGCGCCAGTTCAACTTGCGTTCGGGCATACGAAGTTTCGGCGCGTTGTGCAAAAATGTCTAAAATTAGGTTGGTTCTGTCAAGCACTTTGCAGTTTAAAATGCGTGTGATGTTTTTTTGTTGAGAGGGAGTCAATTCGTCGTCAAAAATCACCGTAGAAATTTGGTGTTCTTTCACGTAGTAATGAATTTCTTCCATTTTTCCCGTGCCCAAAAAAGTCTTCGGATTGGGGCGCTCCATTTTTTGAAAAAAACGCTTCATTACAGAACCTCCTGCCGTGAAGGTAAGGAATTCAAGCTCGTCTAGGTATTCTATTAATTTGTCTTCCGGCTGATTTTGGGTGATAATTCCAACCAAAACGGTTTTTTCGAAAGCGATTTTTTCTTGTTCTAACATGGGATAAATTGAGTTCCAAAATTAACTATAAAAAGTTAGAATAATCAGCAAAAAAACGTGCAGTTCGTCGAGCCTAATTACGGGTAAATCGTTAAAAACTAAAATTTAGATATACATTTCATAAATTTTGTTAAATTTGGAACTCAAAAAATAATTCTAGAACTATATTAAACCAACTAAATTTTCATTTTATGAAAAAAATTATTTTAATCGTTTTGCTTTCTTTGGTATCATTTGTAGGGTATTCTCAGTTGCCTGCACTTGAAAATTTTGAAGGCGCGACTTTCCCACCAACGGGCTGGTTAGTTAAAGATAATTTAACAAATGCCGCACCCAATTGGGACGTCAATCCAAATGCCTTATATGCAGCCTACAGCGGAACGCGTTGTGCCTACATGGCTAGAGCAACAAATGCTACATCAGCTGGAGTTGGCGTTTTAACTGAAGAATGGTTAATTACTCCCCAACAAACGGTCGCTGCTAATAGTCAGTTGCGCTTCTTTACACGTCAAACGTTAGCAGGAAATACAGGAACTTTATACAGAGTAATGGTGTCGAGCTCGGCAGATCAGGCCGATTTGACTGCTTATACTCAATTGGTTCAATACACAGAAGATGAATTAAGCACACTCACAGCTGACCAATTGGATTACGAAGAAAAGGTAATCAACTTGGCGATTACAGGTGCTAGGTATTTTGCTTTTGTAAAAGTATACACACAAACCGTTGCTGGTCAATTTGGAGATCGTTGGTTAGTAGACGATGTGAAATTGGTTTTGAGATGTACAGATCCAACCGTTTTGGGCGTGAATAGCATTAGTGCAACAGGCGCAACCTTAACATGGACAAATACGGCTACTACTACGTATGAAGTTGAATACGGTGTGTCTGGATTTACACCTGGAACCGGTACGATTGTTTCAAACATTACAAGCACCACTACACCTAGAAGTTATACAATTCCAACAGGAACCTTATCTCCTTCTACAGATTATCAATTTTATGTGCGCGCCATATGTACTGCTTCTAACTCTGAGCAGGTTGGTCCATTTTTATTTCCAACCACTCCACTAGGCGCCACATGTGCGGCTCCAATACCGGTTACAGCATTGCCGTATTCATCAAATAGCAACACTTCAGTATATGGAAATAACATCAACCCTGCTTCACCTGGAGCAACTGGTTGTGGAACCACGGGTGCCTTTATGGCGGGCAATGATGTAGTGTATTCCTATACGCCTACCGCAACTGGATTAATTAGTATTTCGATGAATCCACAAGGATCTACAAATACGGGAATGTTTATTTACAGCAGTTGTGCAAACATTGGGGTGTCTTGTATAGGCGGTGTAGCTAATGCTACCTCAGATGTACGAAATATTCCTGCCTTAAACGTAACCATAAACCAACCTATATATATAGTGTTGTCTTCGACTGCTGCTACAGCCAGTTATAATTACAATTTAATAATTCAACAAGTAAATTGTGTCGCTCCTATAAATTTATCAGCGGGCGCATTTAGCACCAGCAGTGGAACACTTTCATGGACTAACGGAACATTTGGCACATCAACTTCATGGGAAGTTGCTGTTCAGCCAGCTGGAAGTGCAATTCCAACAGGAGCTGGAACCCAAACCAACATCAACACCAATTTCCCTGTAACCGGATTAACGGCTGCAACACCTTATCAATATTGGGTACGCGCTGATTGTGGAAACGGAACCTTTAGTGCTTGGTCTGGACCATTTTTATTCAATACCACTATATGTGATGTTGTAGGTTGTAACTATACCTTTATAATGACCGACACGTTTGGAGACGGTTGGAACGGAGGTACCATGCAAGTAAGACAAAATGGAATCGTGGTTGGAACCTTAGGCACTCAAATTGTGGGTGGCGGTCCAACAAACGTTCAAATACCTATGTGTAATGGAATTCCATTTGACTTATTCTGGAGTACTGGTGGTACTTTTCCAGATGAGATAGCGGTTTCTATCCAAAATAGTTTTGGTCAAACCTTGTTTACTTATGCTGGTGGCGGCGCTGCTGGTGTGGGAACATCACTTTATGGTGGTATGGTGGATTGTTTGAATCCGCTGTGTTTGCCTCCAACTAATATTAATGTACCAGCGGCTCAAATTACAACGAATGGCGCGCGAATTACTTGGACAAATCCAGGCGCTCCTAGTACAAGTATGGGTATTTATGTTGTGTTGGCAGGATCACCTCCACCTACAGCAGGAACGCCTCCTACTTATACTACTACCATTCCACCAAATAATTACACCATTACAGGTGGGTTGTTGGCAGATACTACCTACGATGTGTACTTGCAAACCATTTGTTCTGTAAACTCACCAAGCGTTTGGACGACCACACCTAGAACATTTACTACTTTGCCTACTTGTCCTAGACCAACGGCATTGACGGCTTCGAACATTACTACTACCTCAGTGCGAATAGGATGGACAAATCCAACAGGAACAGCGTGGCAAGTTCTTGCTTTACCAGCAGGATCACCTGCGCCTACAGCTGGTTCTACGGGCTGGGTTGTGGCAACTGGAAATCCATTTGATATGACTGGTTTAACTCCAGATACTGCATATGATTTTTATGTACGCTCAGATTGTGGGGCCGTAAACGGAATAAGCACCTGGTCTTTACCTGTTAGCGCAACAACATTGCCTACTTGTCCTAAACCAACTGCTTTAACAATCGGTTCAATTACTGATGTATCTGCTGTGGCAGGATGGACTAATCCTACAGGAACTACATGGCACGTTTTGGTTTTGCCAGCCGGTTCTGCGGCTCCAACAGCTGCCTCTACAGGCTGGGTTGTGGCCAACACCAACACTGGCTTTGCATTAACTGGTTTATCAGCAGCTACTTGTTACGACTACTATGTGCGTACCGATTGTGGCGCTGTAAATGGATTAAGTACCTGGTCAGGGCCCAGAAATTTCTGTACAACTATATGTAATCCAACAAACCAATGTAATTATACGTTCACTATGACCGATTCGTTTGGTGATGGATGGAACGGGGCAACCATGCAAGTGCGTCAAAACGGAATTCTTGTAGCTACCATTGGAGGTACTTTTACTGCAGGCGCTGGACCAGTTGTTGTGAATGTGCCGCTTTGTTCAGGTGTGCCGTTTGATTTAAACTGGAACAACGGAGGAACTTTCCCTGGAGAGGTTCGTGTTTCAATCACCAATATTTTTGGTCAAGTTTTATATAATATGAACGTGGCAAGCGCGGGTCTTGTAGGAACTGTTGTGTATAGCGATTCGCGTGCCGACTGTTTCTTCCCAAAATGTTTACCACCTTCAAACTTATCAGCTGTACCAAGTATTTTTAATGCTAGTTTAGACTGGGTTCAAGCAAACAACAATACGGCTTGGGATGTATTTGTAGTACCAACAGGTGGCGCTGCTCCAACTTTAGGAAGCACTCCAACTTATCCTGCTGTTGGCGCCCATCCATTTACAACACCAAATACCTTATCACCAAACACAACTTATGACTATTATGTACGTTCGTTGTGTGGAGCTGGAACTCCTGGTGACTGGATAGGACCATTTACTTTTACAACATTACCAACCTGTCCTCAACCTACTAATTTGCGTTACATTAATACCAATGGAAACTCTGCTGATTTAGCCTGGAATGAAATTGGACCTGCAACGAGCTGGAACATTGTAGTTCAGCCTTCGGGTGGCGCAGTGCCAGGACCAACATCAGGTTGCGTAGTAAATACATTGCCTACAGATGCAGCACCTTACAATACGTTAGCCTGTTTTGGCGCATTAACTCCTGGTTTTTATGAGTTTTATGTACGTGCCAATTGTACCGGTACAGATTTAAGTACCTGGTCTGGTCCGATTAACTTCTATATTTCAGCCCCGCTACCGGCCTGTGCTGAAATCGAAATTGATGTGGTAACAACTTCACCTGGTCAAATTGATTTTTGTCCTGGCGATTACTGCATCGATTTATCAGCAACTTTTACAGATTCTAAAGACACTACCGATTACAGTATTTTGGGTATTCCTTTTGCGCCACCTTTCCCTTTTACAGGTGGTACACAATTAAATATTGCTACCGATGATATTTGGGGCCCATCATTCCAGCTGCCATTTGATTTTTGTTTCTACGGCGTAAATTATCCTTCTGTACAGGTAGGATCAAATGGAGTATTAACCTTTACTCCTCAAACCGCCCCAGGAAACTGTCCATGGGCATTTACTGCTCAAATTCCGGCCACAAATTTCCCAATACGAAATGCAATTTATGGCGTGTATCAGGACATCAATCCTGCAGTATCTACCGCGCCAATTGTACATACTATCAACTACCAAGTGTTGGGAACAGCACCTTGTAGAAGTTTCGTAGTAAATTATGACAACATCGCACAATTTAGTTGTGGTGTGAGTGTTGGTTTACAAACCAGTCAAATCGTATTATATGAAACATCAAATATTATTGAAGTATATGTACAAGACCGTACAGCTTGTACTACCTGGAATAGTGGAAGTGGATTAATTGGACTTCAAAATGATTTAGGAACCATTGCTCACGTTCCACCGGGAAGAAATACAGGCCCGTGGAATGCACAAAATGAAGCTTGGAGATTTACACCAGATGGAAACTCAACGGTAGAATTCTCTTGGTTGCGTGATGGTGTTGTGGTAAGTAATAACCCAACTGTTAATGTTTGTTTCAACCAAAACACTAACATGACAGCCCAAGCAGTATATACGGGTTGTGGAGGAACTGTGACTACCAAAACGGAGAATATTTTATTAAACATCACCACAGTTGACATACAACCAATTGCTCCAGTTTTTGAATGTACGTCTTACGCTTTACCGGCATTAACGGTTGGTAATTATTACACACTTCCTGGAGGTCCAGCTGGTGGTGGAGTTCAAATTCCAGTAGGAACTCAAATTTCAGCTACACAAACAATTTATGTGTATGCTGAATTAACTACTGCAACTACAGTATGTTCAGACGAGGAGAGTTTTACAGTTACTATCGGAGCGTTTCAGGCGCCTGTAGTAAACAATGTAACGGATTGTTTTACTTATACCTTATTACCTTTACCAGCCCCTTTTAATTATTATACACAACCAAATGGTTTGGGCACGATGTATTCTGGTTTAGGTGGTGATGTGATTACTTCTTCGCAAACACTATATGTATATGGGGTTTCTGGAACGTGCAGCGCTCAATCGCAATTTGATTTAACAATTGGAGCGGTTCAAGCGGATGTTTTAGCACCAGTTTCACAATGTAATTCCTATGCTTTACAGCCTTTATCTGCAAACAACACCTACTATACTCAACCAGGCGGACCAACTGGAACAGGTACTGCACTAGCAGCAGGAGATGTAATCACCAGCTCACAAACGGTTTATATCTATGCACAATCAGGTGCTTGTTCAAACGAAAGTAGTTTTGCTATTACAATCAACACAATTGCTGATCCAGTATTAAATACTACTCAACCTACTTGTGCTGTGGTTACAGGATCGGTACAAGTAACTTCTCCTGCTTCAGGTTCAGGAATTATTTATCCTAACTTATTTATCTCAGAAGTAACCGA
>JBJOOG010000002.1:0-21062 GCA_046051465.1 Bacteroidota bacterium
ATGCGGGAACACCCAAGCCGCAAATGTCATCTTGTTTCCTTTTGGCGATGCAAGACGACAGCATTGACGGCATCTACGACACCCTAAAACAAACGGCTAAAATTTCGCAATCTGCGGGAGGAATTGGGTTGTCAATTCATAATGTTCGTGCAACTGGATCTTATATTCGAGGCACAAACGGAACCTCAAACGGAATTGTTCCGATGTTGCGTGTATTTAATGATACGGCTCGCTATGTGGATCAAGGTGGCGGAAAACGAAAAGGAAGTTTTGCCATTTACATTGAAACTTGGCATGCCGATATTTTTGATTTCTTGGATTTGAAAAAGAACACCGGAAAAGAAGAAATGCGTGCGCGTGATTTGTTCTTTGCCATGTGGACCTCTGATTTGTTCATGAAACGCGTACAAGAAGACAGCACCTGGACGCTCATGTGCCCCAACGAATGTCCTGGCTTGTATGAAGTGTATGGCGAAGAGTTTGAAGCACTGTACACCTCCTATGAAGCAAAAGGAAAAGGCCGTAAAACGATAAATGCACGGGAGCTTTGGGAAAAAATATTGGAGTCACAAATTGAGACAGGTACACCGTATATGTTGTACAAAGATGCAGCCAATAGAAAGTCAAACCAAAAGAATTTGGGTACCATTCGTTCGTCTAATTTGTGTACCGAAATCATGGAGTATACCTCTAGTGATGAAATTGCGGTATGTAATTTAGCATCTATTTCGTTGCCAATGTTTGTTGAGAATGGCGCGTTTAACCACGAATTGTTATACAACGTAACCAAACGTGTAACCCGTAACCTTAATAAAGTAATTGATCGCAATTATTATCCGGTAAAAGAGGCCGAAAACTCAAACTTACGCCACCGTCCGGTTGGTTTGGGGGTACAAGGATTGGCCGACGCATTCATTATGTTGCGCATGCCATTTACCAGCGACGAAGCCAAAAAATTGAACCAAGAGATTTTTGAGACCTTATATTTTGCTGCTGTAACCGCTTCTATGGAATTGGCTCAAGAAGAAGGACCTTATTCTACATTTAAAGGATCTCCGATGTCACAAGGCGAGTTTCAACACAATATGTGGGGATTAAAAGACGAAGAACTTTCAGGCCGATGGGACTGGGCTGCGTTGCGTAAGGAAGTAATGAAACACGGAGTGCGTAACTCTTTGTTGGTGGCGCCAATGCCTACCGCTTCTACCTCACAAATTTTAGGAAACAATGAGGCATTTGAGCCGTACACGTCTAATATTTATACCCGCCGCGTATTGTCGGGAGAATTTATTGTGGTAAACAAACATTTACTCGAAGATTTGGTAAAACGCGGGTTGTGGAATGAAACATTAAAACAAGAAATCATGCGTCACAACGGCTCGGTGCAAAACATTGCTGCTGTTCCAGATGATTTAAAAGAGCTATACAAAACCGTTTGGGAAATGTCTATGAAAGACATCATTGATATGTCTCGTCAGCGTGGGTATTTCATTGATCAATCGCAATCGTTGAACTTGTTTATGCAGGATGCCAATTACTCAAAATTGACTTCGATGCACTTTTATGCATGGCAATCCGGACTGAAAACAGGAATGTATTATTTGAGAACCAAAGCAGCAGTAGACGCAATTAAGTTTACCCTGAATAACGACAAGAAAGTGGAGACTGTACCCGATGCTGTAGCGCTAGAAGTAGTGGCTGCTCCTGTTGAAGCGGTCGAGATGACACAAGAAGAATTTCAAGCCATGATTGAGCGCTCGCGTAATGCAGGGCCTGAGGATTGTGAAATGTGTGGTTCGTAGAACCAAAACAATAAAAAGTTATCTTTGAAACAGCTGTCTATAGATGGCTGTTTTCTTTTGTTTTAATAGCTAAATTTATACATATGATGCAGTGGGAACAGTTGCTTTCGTTAAGACGTCAAGGAGATGCAAACAAGCGCTTACGAAAAGAGCAAGACGACACACGATTGGGTTTTGAGGTAGATTATGACCGGATTATTTTTTCGGCGGCCTTTCGTTCGTTGCAAGATAAAACGCAAGTCATTCCGTTATCAAAAACCGATTTTGTACACACGCGGCTTACACATAGTTTAGAAGTTTCAGTTGTTGGCCGATCACTGGGCCGATTGGCTGGAAAAAAGATACTGGAGAAATATCCGTATTTGAAAGAAGTTCACGGCTATCAAATGAATGATTTTGGGGCCATTGTTGCGGCTGCCTGTTTGGCGCACGACATTGGTAATCCGCCCTTTGGTCATTCGGGAGAGAAAGCCATAGGTGAATATTTTTCGATTGGAAAAGGACAAAAATACCAAGCCGAATTGACGCCTAAACAATGGCAAGACCTCATTGATTTTGAAGGAAATGCCAATGGTTTTTCGGTACTCACAGCCGACAGGCCAGGCGTTGAAGGCGGCATCCGAATTTCGTATGCTACCTTGGGTGCATTTATGAAATACCCAAAAGAAAGTTTGCCCAAAAAACCTACAACAGCAATTGCCGATAAAAAATACGGGTTCTTTCAGTCGGACAAAGCATTTTTTGAAGAAGTGGCCGCCGAGCTCGGATTAATTCCCAATAAATCAGGAAATGACATTGGTTTTGAACGGCATCCGTTGGCCTATTTGGTTGAAGCCGCCGATGACATTTGCTACACCATTATTGATTTTGAAGACGGCATTAATTTGGGCTTGGTCTCTGAAGATTATGCCTTGGAATACTTGATAAAATTAGTAAAAGACACCATAGACACCCAAAAGTACAAAACGCTACACACCAAAGAAGATCGTATAAGTTATTTGCGGGCCTTGGCTATTGGCACCTTGATTAATGATGCTGTTCGGGTGTTTTTAGAAAACGAACCGGCTATATTGGCCGGAAAATTTCCATTTTCACTTTTGGACAAGAGTAAATTTAAACCCCAAATGGATGACATCATCAAGTTGAGCGTGAAAAATATTTATCAAAGTAGAGAAGTGATTGAAAAAGAAATTACCGGTTACCAAATTATTAATGTTTTGCTTGATAAAATGAGCACAGCATTTGAAAATAAAGTAGCGGGTTGCCCAACAAATTATGATACTCTTTTGTTGCAATTGGTTCCCGAAAAACACCGCATTTTTAAAACTGATACCTACGAGCGTTTGTTGCATATTTGCCACTTTTTGTCTCTATTAACCGATGGAAATGCCCTCTTATTTTATCGAAATATAAATGGTAATCAAGAATAGTCGTGTTAATGTTAGTCGCGTTTTTTGATATCCAAAAAAAATAATTTAAGTTTGTTACTCAAAAACCAATATCAAATGAAAAAAATTACACTATTAACTGCACTTCTGGTTACTTTCTTGGGGTTTTCTCAAGCCAATAAGCAGAAAATCCAAACCTATTTAGACAATAACCGTGCTAAATATGGGTTGACTTCACAAGACGTTTCGGACTGGGTGATCGAAAGCGAACAAAATTCGACGTCTACAAAAATTACCAATTATCGTTTGGTTCAACGCCACCAAGGCATTGAATTATTTGATGCACAATCCAATCTTTGGTTCAAAAATGACGAACCTATTAATATGGGAAATCGTTTTCAATCAGCGGTTGCTTCTCGTGTAAACACAACACAACCTTCATTAGACGTTTTGCAAGCTTTGCAGTCAGCTTATGTGAAATTAGGGTATGCATTGCCTGCTTTTACTATTGCTGACAACCAAAACAACACAAAGTTTCAATTATTGGATGGTCAACACGAAGATCCAATCTTGGCCAAATTAGGTTACCAATTGGTGGCCAATAACAAATTGCAGTTGGCTTGGGGATTCCAATTTTATGCTCCCAAAGGAAATCACTACTGGGATATCAAAATTGACGCCATCAGCGGTGAAGTATTAGATAAAAAAGACCTTACTATTTCATGTAATTTTGGCGACAAAAATCATAAAAACCATACCACTCACGATTACAAAAAGCACTTTAACTTTGAGTTGAATGCTGTTAATTCATCAGCCTCTTTATTGGCTCCAAATCCTGGAACGTATCGTGTAATTCCTTTCAATTATGAAAGTCCAAATCACTCTCCATTTCAATTAATTACTACAACTGGAAACAGTTTGGCTTCACCAAACGGCTGGCATGATGCCAATACATTGACTGGTACTTCTGCAGCTTTGCGTTACACCTATACACGTGGTAACAACGTATTGGCACAAGAAGATGCTGATGGAAACAACGGAACAGGTATCCGTCCTGACGGAGGCGCTGCATTGAATTTTGATTTTGCTTATGGTGGACAGTATTTGTTACCAACAGAGTATACTCCTTCATCAACTACCAACTTGTTTTACATGAACAACATCATGCACGACATTTGGTACCAATATGGATTTGATGAAGCAAATGGAAATTTCCAACAAAACAATTTAGGTAGAGGTGGAGTTACTACTGCTACTGGTGATGGTGTTTTGGCCGATTCACAAGATGGGTATGCACAAACCACACCAACCCTTAACAATGCCAATTTTACACCAACCAACGACGGTGTACGTCCAAGAATTCAGATGTTTATGTGGAATCTTGGAGCTCCCCCAACAAACTACATAACTGTAAATGCTCCATCGCCAATTCAAGGACAATATCCTGCAACAACCAATGTATTTGAAGGTACTGACAGTATTCCTGTTCCAGTAGCTCCAAACGGAATTACATCTGATTTAGTTTTGTATGAAAACGTGCCTTTGGTTCCCGGAAACAACCCAAATTCTGCTTGTAATCCGGCTACAAATCCATTTGATATTTCAGGAAAAATTGCTTTAATCAAAAGAGGTGGATGCTTCTTTAGCTTAAAAGTTAAAAATGCACAAGACGCTGGTGCAACTGCTGTAATTGTAATGGATAGTATTCCTAATAATCCTCAGCGTTTGAATATGAGTTCAACTGGTTTATTGGGTATTACAATTCCTGCCGTATTTGTTACCAAAGAAATCGGAGATAGCTTTATAGCAGAAATGGCTAACGGACCATTGAATGTAAAATTAGAAGTGCCAGCAAACTTATATTTGTATGCTGATGGTAGCTTTGACAATGGCGTTATTGGCCACGAATATGGTCACGGAATTTCTAACCGTTTAGTAGGCGGTGGTCAAGCTGGATGTATGACTAATTACGATCAAATGGGCGAAGGCTGGTCAGACTGGTTCGGTTTGATGTTACAACTTAAACCAGGCGACAATGGAGCCGACCGAAGAGAAATTGGAACGTTTGTAGTGAATCAGCCAATAGATGGAGTTGGAATTAGAGAGTTCCCTTATTCTACTGATATGACAGTTAACCCAAGAACAATGGCTAACTCAAATGCACCCATTCCAGTTGATCCGGCTGATACGGGTTACCGATATGTGATAGGTGAATTTTGGGCATCTTGTTTGTGGGATTTAACCTGGGCATACATCGACAAATACGGATTTGATTCCGATATATATACTGGAACGGGAGGAAACAACAAAGTAATGCGTTTGGTTGCTGATGCGTTGAAATTAGATGTTTGTAATCAAGCAAATATTGTTTCTGGTCGTGATTTCCTTATTGCTGCAGATCAAGCTACTACTGGTGGTGCTGATTACTGTTTAATTACAGATGTATTTTCAAGACGTGGAGTTGGACTAAATGCATCTGCTGGAAGTGTAAACGATTGTGGTGATCAAATTGAAGATTTTACCGCATTCCCAGCTGGACCAAACTGTACATTATCAGTTGATTACTTCAATAACCCTGAGTTGTTTAGAGTATATCCTAATCCATCAAACGGATTGTTTAACATCAGAATCAATCAGTATGTTGGTAAAGTAAACATCGAGGTAGTAGATCTTAATGGTCGTTTGGTTTACAGCCAAAACAACACAGATTTCAATATTGAAAAATCCATTGACATGAGTCAATTCCAATCTGGAATGTACATTGTGAAAGTGAACAACAACCAAGTGAATTTCTCACAAAAAATCGTGAAAAACTAAGCTTGTACACTAGTATATTTAAAAAGTCCAAATCGAAAGATTTGGACTTTTTTTTTGCGTTTAATTTCCCTCGTATTTTTTATAGTTCAATTAATTAATTCTATGTTTGTCACACTTAACTACTTAAACCATCACAATCCACATTAAATGAAAAAACTTTTTATTTTTCTGTCCATTCTTTGTACTTCTGCCTTTTGGGCCCAATCGCATAAACAACTTATTCAAACTTATTTAGACACACAAAAATCAAGCTGGAACTTAACGGCTTCTGATATTTCAGATTGGACAATTGACAGCGAAGTGTATGGGCAGGGAACTCAAATTACAAGTTGCTACATCCTGCAGAATTACCAAGGAATTCGGGTTTACAATTCTTCCTCAACGGCTGCAATTAAAAACAACCAAGTTGTGCATCTTCCCCTAAATTTTACAGCCCAACTTCGTCAAAAAATAAATACTACGCAGCCTCAACTTTCGGTTGAACAAGGATACGTGGCCGCTTGTCAACAGCTACAAATTGCCCAAACGCCAGTGATCTCTATAGTAGAACAACTTCCTCATCATCAATATAAATTAGCTGATGGACTTCAAGAAGATCCGATATCATGTCAATTGGTTTTCCAGTCAATGCCAAACGACCGCCTGGTTTTGGCTTGGTATTATCAGTTTTATAGTCCTGATGACAAACACCTTTGGGATGTTCGCATCGATGCAGTAACCGGCCAGTTACTGGACAAGCACGATTTGATGTTGTCGTGTAATTTTGGTGATGCATCTACTGCCAAATCGACCAACCCGTTTCGATTTACCGATATGGCTTTTGCACCCAAATCATCTCTAGCCCTTGCGCCCAATCCAGGCACCTACCGTGCCATTCCCATACGGTATGAAAGTCCAAACCATCATCCATTTGAATTGATAACAACCTCAGGAAACGCATTGGCTTCGCCAAACGGCTGGCACGACTCCAATGCATTGGGAGGCACTACCGCCTCTTTGAGATATACGTACACCCGCGGAAACAATGTGTTGGCTCAGGAAGATGCCGACGGCAACAACGGAAACGGAATTCGACCAGATGGTGGCACAGCCTTGCTTTTTGATTACAATTACGGTGGTGCAACGCTTCAGCCCACAGCATATACTCCAGCCGCCACAACCAATTTGTTTTATGCGATTAATGAAATGCATGATATTTGGTACCAATATGGTTTTACCGAAGCAGCCGGAAATTTTCAACAAAACAATTTAGGAAGAGGAGGAGTAACTACTGCTACCGGTGACTATGTATTGGCAGATGCACAGGATGGGTATTCGCAAACTACGCCTACCTTAAATAATGCCAATTTTTCTACTCCAAACGATGGAACACGCCCACGGGTACAAATGTTTTTATGGACAATTGGCGCTCCCGCTACCAATTTTTTAACGGTCAATTCACCAGCATCTATTGCGGGTGAAAAGTTGGCTACTTCCAACGTTTTTGAAGGCACTGATCGCGTTTTAGTTCCTACAGCTCCAAATGGCATTACTGCTGATTTGGCCTTGTATGCAAACAATCCAAATCCGCCAGGTTACAACTCGGCTTGTCAAGTGCCTACCAATGCAAGCGCGTTGGCCAACAAAATAGTTTTGATAAAACGAGGTGGATGTTTCTTTAATTTAAAAGTAAAAAATGCACAAGATGCAGGTGCATTGGCAGTTATTGTTACCGACAGTATCCCCAATAATCCATCTACACTAAACATGAGTTCAACCGGTATTTTGGGGATAACCATTCCGGCCATTTTTATCACGAAAGAATTGGGAGATGAATTGATTGCCGAGATGGCCAATGGACCTGTAAATGTAAAGTTAGAATCGCCCGGAAATTTATACTTGTATGCTGACGGTGATTTCGATAATGGAATTATTGCACATGAAATTGGTCACGGGATTTCAAATCGGTTAATTGGAGGCCCAAACAATACATCCTGTATGGTTAATGCAGAGCAAATGGGTGAAGGCTGGTCGGATTGGTTTTGCCTAATCAATCAAATTCAGCCCGGTGATACTGGTGCAGAGGCAAGAGGCATTGGAACCTATGCCATAAACGAGTTGCCTACAGGCCAAGGAATTCGAGCCTATCCCTATTCTATAGACATGGCAATAAATCCACTTACGCTTGTCAATTCAAATGACGAAGAGCCCCACAATCGTGGCGAGGTTTGGACAGCACTTTTGTGGGATTTAACGTGGGCATACATTGCTAAATATGGTTTTGATCCAGACATTTACACCGGTACAGGCGGAAACAATAAAGTAATGCATTTGGTTATAGATGCTTTAAAATTAGAGGGATGTAACAATTCATCCTTTATAAACAGCCGCAATACTTTGTTTGCTGCCGATCAAGCTACAACCGGTGGTCAAGACTATTGTCTTATTGCCGAGGTGTTTCAGCGCCGCGGAGTGGGCTTAAATGCGTCTTCGGGTTCTGTAAATAATGCATTAGATCAGACTGAAGATTTTACGGCTTTCCCAGCCGGACCAAATTGCACTCTGGCGCTCGATTATTTTGCTCATCCAGAGTTAATTCGCGTGTATCCAAATCCATCAAATGGCACTATTCAATTGCGCATCAATCAATTTGTGGGCAAACTACACATTCAATTGGTCGACATGAATGGACGAGTGGTATTTGAAAATTATGACAACGCCTTTCAAATTGAAAAGTCCTTGTATTTTGGAGACCTGCAAAAAGGGATTTATGTACTGAATGTGAGTGGCGATAAACTCAAACACACCCAAAAAATCGTGATCAACTAAGCAGATAATTTAACTTGAATAAAAAAAGCAGTAAGTTTATTTACTGCTTTTTACTTTTAAATTCATACACAATCCCAATTCCCATCATTTGCTTCAGTTGTATTTTTGGCCCAACCGTTATTTGTTGTCCATTTACAATTTCCTTGGCCTTGATGTCGTCGTCATAAATTAGATTCAACCCAAAATTAGCTTTCAAATAATCATTGGCAGTAAGTTCAAATTGGATGTTCCAATCGACATCGATGTTTCCAAATTTGTTGATGTAGTCTGAATACAATGACAAACGATTTTCCATGGTGAAATTTTTCATCAACTCTTTTTTAAATGAATTAGCAACCAGCATTCCCAATTCAGTTCGTGTTTGTTTGCCCGACGAAAGCAAATTACCGTTGGAATCATAAATGGCGGGCGCAACGCCAAAAGCACCCTGATTGGCCAAATTTGTATCCAAAACCAAAGTGTTTTTTATGGTCAAGGGCGACAGATAAATCATGAACTTTTTTTCTTTTCGCATATACTCCGCACCAATTCCCAAAAAAGTATAGGCAGGCGCAAATGGTTTAGAAATTGCAATGTCGGTGTTGGGGTAGTTATAGCCGTTAGTAAATTGAGTATTAAAATTGAACTTAGCCGAGTGATACCAATTGGACAAACTGTCTTTGCGGTAGCCATAAGTGGAACTAAATTGAAACACATCATCTGTTTTTCGAAGTTCAATCCCATCCTGCTTATTCACTCCATAGCGTACAATCAATTCGTTGTGCCATTTTTGGTTGGCTTCACTGTATGTTCGGGTAAAATTACCCTTAGCCAAACCCGATATTGAACTCACTCCTCCCGCATTCCAATTGATAAAAACAATGTCGTTTAAATCAAAACCAATCAAATTTTTGCTTTTCCAATTGGTTTGTTTAGGAACTGGCATAGACGCAATGCTATCTATAGTTTGCCCAATGCAGACAGAAGAAAACAATAAAAAAAGTGTGAGATGTAATCGAATCATGCGCAAGGGTTTGTTTCTAGAACGAAAAATTGGAACTAAAAGTGCGCGGCAAAAATCAACAATTTGTATAATAATCAAAAAGGATTTGCAAACTATTTGCGTCCAATTTACTATACCGTTGTAGTTCTTCGACTGTGCCCTGCATGATAAATTCATCGGGGATACCTACAATTTTGAGGTCGGTTTTGTACTTGTGCATGGCGGCAAATTCGGCTATAGCAGAGCCAAAACCACCTGAAACGGCACCGTCCTCAACGGTGATTAACACAGTGTATTTTTGAAATAGTTCGTGTAGAAGTGCTTCGTCGAGGGGTTTAATAAATTTAAAATCATAGTGCGCAATAGCGTCTGGATTTTTGCATAATTCGATGGCTTGGCTTGCATTTTGCGCAATGGTTCCAATTGATAATACGGCGATGTTTTGGCCTGTTTTGAGTTGTTCGGCTTTCCCAATAGCGATTGGGGAAAAGGGTTGTTGCCAATTAATTTCAGATCCTCTGCCTCTGGGGTAGCGAATAGCAATGGGATGATTTAATCCCAGCTGTGCGGTGTATAAGAGGTTACGCAAATCCAATTCGTTGCGTGGCGCACAAATAATCAAGTTGGGAATACAACGCAGATAGGCAATATCAAATACGCCGTGGTGTGTGGCGCCATCTTCGCCTACTAGTCCTGCTCTGTCAATGCAAAAAATAACAGGAATATTTTGTAGCGCTACATCGTGTATTACCTGATCGTAAGCGCGTTGTAAAAAAGTAGAATAAATAGCACAATACACCACCATACCTTGAGTAGCCATGCCGGCAGCAACGGTAACCGCATGTTGTTCGGCAATGCCAACGTCAAAGGCCCGATCGGGGAAAGTATCCATCATGTATTTCAAGGAACTACCAGTTGGCATGGCTGGTGTAATGCCAATAATTTTGTTGTTTTGTTGCGCTAATTCTACTAAGGTTAGCCCAAAAACATCTTGGTATCTTGGAGGTTGAACTGCCAAATTCTTGGGGTTCAATTCGCCGGTTTCGGCATTGAATTTTCCGGGCGCATGATAGGTTACTTGGTTGTCCTCTGCCTGTTGTAGTCCTTTGCCTTTGGTGGTGATGAGGTGCAAAAATCGTGGACCTTTTCGTGTTTGTAAACGGCGTAATTCGCTGATGACGGCATTTAAATCGTGGCCGTCAATTGGACCTGAATAATCGATATTTAGGGAACTAATCCAGTTATACTGTTCGGCATATTCGCCCGATTTGATAGCAGTGAAATAATTTTTTAATGCCCCCACACTCGGATCAATTCCAATGGCATTGTCGTTCAGGATGATGAGCAAATTGGCATCCGTTACACCAGCGTGATTCAAGGCTTCAAACGCCATGCCCGATGCAATAGAGGCGTCGCCAATTACAGCAATGTGTGTGCGGTTTGAAAATCCATTTAATTCAGAAGCCAACGCCATGCCTAGTGCGGCTGATATAGAAGTAGATGAATGTCCGGTGCCAAATGCGTCGTATACGCTTTCGTCGCGTTTAGGAAAACCAGATAGTCCTTCAAATTGCCGGTTGGTGTGAAACAAGTCTCTGCGTCCGGTGAGCAATTTGTGCCCGTAGGCTTGGTGGCCCACATCCCAAATAAGGATATCATCGGGGGTATTAAACACGTAATGCAAGGCAATCGTGAGTTCAACTACACCCAAGCTAGCACCCAAATGACCTTCTTTAACGGCTACAATCTGTATGATAAAATCGCGGAGTTCTTGCGCCAATTGCGCCAATTGACTTTCGGGGATAAGCCTAAGATCGGCGGGCGATTGTATCTGTGAAAGTAAATTGTTTGGCATGCCGCAAATGTACAAATTGAATTGTTATTTTTGCCTCATGGATTCGATTTTCACCGACGCGTATTTTATGAAAAAAGCCCTACAAGAAGCCGAAATGGCTTTTGAAAAAGGGGAAATTCCGGTAGGCGCGGTGGTAGTAGTTGAGGATCGAATTATAGCTCGAAGTCACAACTTAACTGAGTTGTTGCAAGATGTTACAGCCCATGCCGAAATGCAAGCCATAACTTCGGCTGCTCATTTTTTGGGAGGCAAATACCTTAAAAATTGCAGTTTGTATGTCACGCTAGAGCCCTGTCAAATGTGTGCAGGGGCATTGTATTGGAGTCAACTCAGCAAAGTAGTTTATGGCGCCAGTGATGAGCAACGCGGCTTTGTGAAAATGGGTACGCAATTGCATCCCAAAACCCAAGTGATTTCTGGTATTTTGGCCGACGAAGCCGCCGAATTGTTAAAGCGATTTTTTGCCCAGCGTAGAAAGTAATTGCTACGTGACTAAAACAAAAAACCGCCAATCGGATGAAAGGCGGTTTGTTTATCTAATCTATTTGCTTACCCTGTTGATCATAAAAATGATACTCTAAATAGGTGTAAGCGTCTCGTGATTTGAGAATAAGAATTTGATATTAAGAGGAGAATGTCCAGTGGACATTCGGTAAAAGTGGGCTTCAGGTACATTTGCTTTAGCAAATACTAAAAACAAAAAAACCGCCAATCGAATGAAAGGCGGTTGATTTGATTTAGTCTTTGATTTTCTTACCCTGTTGATCATAAAAATGATATTCTAAGTAGGTGTAAGCGTCTCGTGGTATAATCTTCACCCATTTTTTATGTTCAAAAAACCATTTTGAACGCAGGGATGGAAATCCTTTTTTAAGATAGGCGGCAACAAACGGATGTACATTCAGTACAATTTTTTGTTGTGTTTTCACCAGTCGTTCTACATCTGAAGCAATGCGATCAATGATTAAGATTGGGGCTTCAATTTCGCCTTTCCCGCTGTTGGGATCTTCCTCACGTGTTTCGATATTTACTTCTGGTCGTACGCGTTGTCTGGTAATTTGTACCAATCCGAATTTGCTCGGTGGTAAAATTTTGTGCTTTGCTTTATCGTCTTCCATTTCTTCTCGAAGGAAGTCAAAGAGCACTTTTCGGTTATCCGGATTTTGCATGTCGATAAAATCAACTACAATGATTCCGCCCATATCACGCAAACGCAATTGTCTTGCGATTTCGGCAGCAGCAATCATGTTTACTTCCATGGCCGTGTCTTCTTGATTGGTGGCTTTGTTTGATCGGTTCCCGCTGTTTACATCAATAACGTGTAAGGCCTCGGTGTGTTCAATGATCAAATAAGCTCCCTTTGTCATGGAAACGGTTTTTCCAAACGAAGTTTTGATTTGTCGCTCGATGTGGTACTTTTCGAAAATGGGTGTGCTTTTGGATTGATAAAACTTAACTATGGATTGCTTAGATGGCGCAATTTCTTGCACGTAATCCTTGGTTTCCTGATACAACGTTTCGTCATCAATATGAATACCGCTAAAGGTATCATTAAACACATCACGTAAGATGGAGGAGGCTCTATTGAGCTCGCCCAATACTTTGGATGGATGAGGAGCAGTTGGTAATTTTTTACACATTGCAGTCCATCTGCCTAGCAGGTTCTGCAAATCTTTTTCTAATTCGGCGGTGTTTTTGCCTTCGGCTACTGTGCGAACAATAACGCCAAAACCTTTCGGTTTGATAGATTGAACTAATTTTTTAAGTCGGTCTTTTTCGCTTTTTTCTTCAATTTTTTGCGAAACAGATACGCGGTCTGAAAAGGGAACCAACACAATGAATCGTCCGGCGAGAGAAAGCTCTGCGCTAAGTCGGGGACCCTTGGTTGATATCGGTTCTTTCACCACTTGCACCAAAACCGATTGGTTGCTCGTGAGCACCTCGGCTATGGTTCCGTCTTTGTCAATTTCTTTTTCAAATTGGAATGTTTTGAGCGAGAAATCTTTTAATTTACCTGCGTTTACAAGTTTGATGAATTTCAGTTGTGAAGCCAGATTTGGACCTAAATCGTGGTAATGTAAAAAGGCGTCTTTTTCGAAGCCCACATTTACAAATGCAGCATTAAGTCCAGCAACAGGTTTTCTGATTTTGGCAATAAAAATATCACCTACCTGAAAGTTGCTTTTTTCTTCTTCTTTGTGTAATTCAATTAGTTTTCCATCTTTTAATAAGGCAAAATCTACGGCATCTGAACTAGATCGGATGATTAATTCTTTATTCACGCTGTATATTTTTATCCAAACGTGTGCTTTACAGGTTTTGGTGTATAGTGCTTCAGTAAGACCAAAACACATACACTAACCGGTACAGTGTAGTAAGGATGGATTAAGTAATAATTTAACAGGTTGTGTACCCGATGGATGAAATCAATTTTCAATTAAGAAATTCCAATTTCCAACAACAAGGTTTTGAATTTGGATTTTTTGATTTGAAAATTATCGGATTTCGATCCGATTTCAATGAACGTTTAAAAAAAAGAAAAAGTAGTTTTAGACTACTTTTTCTTCTTGTGACGGTTAGCTCTCGCTCTTTTTTTACGTTTGTGCGTCGCTACCTTATGTCTTTTTCTTTTTTTACCACTTGGCATAGTTGGTGATTTTTTTATGATTAATACTATGTTATTTTGCTTCGTTGTTCGTTTTCACTCCTTCTACAAATACTTTTGCTGGTTTGAAAGCGGGAATGTTATGAGCTGGGATTTTGATTGTTGTGTTTTTAGAGATATTTCTCCCTGTTTTTTCAGCTCTGGTTTTGATGATGAAACTTCCAAAACCTCTCAAGTATACATTGTCTCCAGTTTCTAATGAAGTTTTCACTTCTTCCATAAATGATTCTACTGTGGCTTGAACATCTCCTTTTTCAAGGCCTAATTTTTCAGAAATTTTTGCTACGATATCGGCTTTCGTCATTTTCTTTCGTATTTTAAAATAGATAATTATTTTTTTGAGGTTGCAAATATATGAATTTAAAAAACAAATTATCAACCTAATTCATTAAAATTTAATTACATAAAGATATACTTTTGTTTTCCAAAATTTAACATGGAATTCAGTAACACGCTCATTAAGTGGTATCTACAAAACAAACGGGATCTGCCATGGAGAAACACCCAGGATCCTTATTTCGTTTGGTTGTCGGAGATAATCCTACAGCAAACACGTGTTGCGCAAGGATTACCTTATTATCAAGCATTTGTTGCTGCTTTTCCTACTGTTCACGATTTGGCTCGAGCTGCTGAACAAGACGTCTTGAAGCTTTGGCAAGGCTTGGGCTACTATTCCCGAGCACGAAATTTGCACCAAGCCGCCCAATATATTTCTACAGAATTAAACGGAGAATTTCCAAATAACTACCAGGATTTACTCCAGATAAAAGGCATCGGAACTTATACTGCAGCGGCAGTTGCTTCTTTTTGTTACAACGAAGCTGTCCCCGTTGTTGATGGCAATGTGTTTCGCGTACTGGCTCGATACTTGGGTGTGCCAACAGATATTGCATTGGCTTCGGCAAAAAAAGAATTTTCAGCTTTGGCTACCGAATTAATGCCGCAACATGAACCCGCAATATTCAATCAGGCGCTCATGGAATTTGGTGCTTTGCAATGTGTGCCAAAGAGTCCCAATTGTGTTGCCTGTGTTTTTCAAAATAGTTGTTCTGCGTTGGCACAAAACCAAGTTGCCAGCTTGCCTCACAAATCCAAAAAAAACAAAGTAACCGAACGGCATTTAAATTATTTGGTTTTTCAAGACGATGTGCAGCATTCCATTATTCAGAAGAGAATGGGCAAGGGAATTTGGCAAAATTTATATGAGTTTCCCTGTATCGAATCGACACATACTTTGGCCATCGATGAATTGATAGCCGTTTTGCCTTCGTCGGCATGGGCCGAACATTCCATTCAAAAAGTGAGTGAGCTCAACCCAGTTGCGATTACACATCTTTTATCACACCAGCGATTGGTAATCAAATTTTGGAAAATTGAAGTAAATGGGCTGCTTGTTGATGGTCTCAATTACGAGAAAATTCGAGCGCATCCGTTTCCAATTGTACTGTATAATTTTATAGCCAACGATTGGCATGAGTTATAAATTTTAGTACATTTGGCTGAACTTCAATTGCAATAAAATGAGCGGTACCTTAAATAAAGTTATGTTAATTGGTCACTTAGGTGAAGATGTAAAAATGCACTATTTTGATGGAGGAAATTGTATTGGAAGATTTCCGTTGGCCACAAATGAAACCTACATCAATAAGTCGACAAACGAAAAAATCACGTCTACCGAATGGCATAACCTTGTGGTTCGAAATAAGGCAGCCGAAATCTGTGAAAAGTACCTTACCAAAGGCGACAAAATTTATGTTGAGGGCCGAATTAAATCCCGTCAATGGCAAACAGAAGATGGGGTAACTAAATACACCACCGAGATTCAAGTAACTGAGTTTACGTTTCTTTCTGTGAAAAAAGAAATTGAATCCAATCGAGGAAACGAGAGCAAACCCACATACGATGCCCCAACTTCCATGATGCCCGAAAATGATTTACCTTTTTAAATACAATACCCTCTAGGCTAGTAAATTGCTAGCCTTTCTTTTTATATGGCACACAAACTCATCTATTTTTTGGTACTTGCTATGTTTTGCTTGGGTTGCAAGAAAGAGATTTTACCCAAACCCAATAGCCAGTTGCGATTGGATTATCCAGAAGCTACTTACGTTCAGTTTAAAGGGAGTTGTCCTGCTACTTTTGATATCAATCAAGATGCAGTGATCAAGGCCAAATCGGATTGTGGTTTTACCATAAATTATCCCAAAATGAAAGCCACAATTTACATGAGTTATAAGCCCGTTCAAAACAACATCAATGTGTTGTTGCGCGACGCCCAAAAACTAACCTATGAACACGTGATTAAAGCCGATGACATTTTAGAGCAGCCTTTTATCAATAAGGATCACAGGGTATATGGAATGTTTTATCAGGTAAATGGAAATGCGGCAACTAATGCGCAATTTTATGTTACGGACAGCACCAAACATTTTATGGATTGTTCGGTTTATTTTTATGCTAAACCTAATTTTGATTCGGTAATGCCAGCCGCTGACTATGTTAAAAATGATATGCGCCGACTAATGGAAAGTTTGCGTTGGAAATAAGTTAATCGATTACTTTGTAAGTAGCGCCATCGGCACAAGATTCTACGAGTTGTGTCAACGATTTTTTAGAATGTTGTGTTTTGTCAAATGCAACTACCGCCTCTTTTTTATCAAAATTAACACTTGCTTTTTGCACGCCAGCCGTTTCATTCAATTTGGTTTCAATTGTTTTGGCACAGCCAATAGCACAGGTCATCCCTTCAATATGGAAACGCGCAGAGTCAATATTGGCAGCTGCAATTTCTTTGGTAACAACTGGTTTTTCTTCTGCTTGAGGCGCTGGAGATGAATTGGGTTTACATGCTGTGATACTTGTTCCAATAAGCGCAACCCAAAGAAGTGTAATACTTGTTTTCATGTGAAAAACGTTTAGAAAGTAAGCAAAAGTATATAATTTAGTGTGGCACACTTCTTAAAATTGGCACAAAATTTAGCTTAAAGGGTACAAAAAAGGCCGGATTTTTGGTCCGACCTGTTTACTATATGCTGGTTTGTTTAATCAAAATCAGTTGCTGGAATAGAGGCATTAAGCTTGATTTCGGTGGTAGTTAATTCTATTTCCAAACCTATATTGAGAACTGTTTTATGGGGAAATAAAAGCCCATCCACTGGTTTATATTCGCTAAAATACATCGATTCGGTAATTGGGCCATCTTTGCCTTCAATGCTCTTGGATTCGCCCACTTTTAATCCCGAGTCACAGGCAAAGTAAAACGAATTTGTTCCATCTTGTACTACATAACAATCGGTTTCATTAAACGCTTCAATGCCTTTTAGCGCAATGGTTTTTTTGTTCAACAAATCCAATTCTTCAAAAGGAACAGCAGCGGCTTTGAGCGCAGCAATTTCGGTGGCTGATAAAGGTACTTTTTTGCCTTGTTGAACGACATACGTATTTTTTTCGTGAACCACTTGTTTCAACATACTCATTCCCATGGCTTTGATTTCTCTCACTTGCTGATGCGATGCCGACGTTTTAGTTGTTAATTCTACCGGAAAACCTTGAACCAATCCGGTAGCTGAAGAGACTACAGTTTGCACATTCCGAGCTGCTTTTTCGCCGCCAATTGCTTTCAGGTAGTTTTGAATTACAGCCAGTGCTGTAAGGCCATTGGGCACTAATCGTTCTGCTTTTTTCTCTGTAATTGGATTACCAAATTTGTCAAAATAATAGATTGGCAAATTTAATTCGGCTAGTTTTGATGCAACTTCACTGCCTTTTCCTGTAACAACTATTCTCAACTGATCGGCTTTAAAATAGGTATTGGCCACACGCATCACATCATCTGCCGTAACGGCGTTGATGTTTTTGATGAAATTTTCATAGAAATTGTCGGGCAAATTTTGTGTGCGCAAACGCAAGGCATAGGAAGCCACAGTTTGTGGTTTCTCGATTTGCATTACAAAACGTCCAACGTATCCTGCTTTTACATTTTGAAGAACGTCTTCGGCCACTTTTTCGGTGCGAATGCGTTTCAATTCTTTGAGCACTTCTACTACTGCGCTGTCGGTTACCGAGTTGCGCACTTGGGCAAACGTACTGAAACGCGAGGTATATTTACTTGCATTAATCGAAGATCCAGCTCCATAGGTCCATCCGTGTTTTTCGCGCAGGTTCATGTTGAGGTAGCTGTTGAAGTCGCCACCCACCACTTGGTTGGCCACAATTGCCGCAAAATAATCGGGATCAGACATTTTTAAATTGGTGATGTTCATCACTGAAATCTCAGATTGCACCGCATTGGGCATGTCAATAAAATTGATTTGCGTTTGCGCCACATCAGTTGGTTCAGTAAAGGGAATTTTTGGAGCAGCAGCTTTAGGCCATCCGCCAAATAATTTTTCAACCTGTTTTTTAACTTTGGCCAATTGTACATCGCCAATAATAATCAAGTAGGCATTTTCAGGTACAAAATAGGTGTTGTAATTGGCAATCACATCGTCTAAAGTGACTTGATTAATGCTGGTCTCGTTTACGTATTCGCCTGAGGGATGAGCTGGTCCATACCCCAAAATATTTTCGACTCTACGTGCTACAGCCGGCACACTTTTCTCATCGGCTTTTAAACTTTCAAGTAGTTTGTTTTTTTCTTTTTCAAAATCAGCTTGTGTAAAATTGGGATGTAAAGCGCCATCGGCTAGCAGTTCCAATATACGTCCTGCATACTTGGACAAGCCGGAACCCGACGCACCGCTGTTGTAAAAAGAAATATCTGCACCCAAAAAGTCAATTTCTTCGTTAAAGGCTTCTTTGGTAATTTTTGTTGTTCCGTTGCCAATCATGCTAGAAGTTAAATTGGACACGCCTTTTTTGGCTCCTTCCACATAAGGCATATTGTCTAAGGTGAGTGTAAAAGACACGCGCGGTAATTTGTGATTTTCTACAACTAAAACCTTGAGACCGTTTGGTAATTCAAACGATTGGGGTTTGCCTATGTTTAGAGTGGGTGATGGTCCTGGTTTGGGTTGAGTCCTGTTTTGTGCAGTCATAAGTAATGTGATAAACAAGCAAGAAATAAGGAATACTATTTTTTTCATGGCCAATTAATTTTGCGGTTTTTCTTGGGTTGGAAGATAGGATAACAGCAGACGTTGGTTATTACCCAAGTATTTTTTGGCTACCGCTTGAATTTCTTCTCTGGTAACCGAACGGTAGGTTTCAATGTCGGTATTGATGAGATTTACATCGCCGTACAACAAATAATAAGACGCCAAACTTTCGGCAATTCCCTCAACAGAGGCGTTATTATTAACATACTGGTTTTCAATTTTGTTTTTTAGTTTTTCTAATTCTTTGGGCGAAATCAATTCATTTTGCAATCGCGCAATTTCGGCATCAAATTCAAGCTGTAAGTCTTTGATTGTAAATGGAGCCAATGGCAAACCATACACCACATACATGCCGTGATCTTCTTGGCTAAAACTGAATGCGCCAATTTGCAAGGCCATTTTTTTGTCGTCGACTAATTTTTTGTACAAGCGCGAACTTTTTCCATCACTCAATAAGCCCGAGATCATTTCCAACACGCGCGCTTCTCTGGTTTTCATAGATGGGGTGCGGTAGGCATTGAGCAACATGGGAATCTGAATGTTGGGGTCTTCATAGCTGGCCTCAATGGTTTGTGTAATGGGTTCTTCGTCAAATTGTTGTTTGCTAAGTGGTGCGCCTTTTGGAATTGGTGCAAAATACTTTTGAATCCATTCAAGCGTTTGTGCCTTTTCATAATTTCCTGCCACTACTAAAACGGCGTTGTTGGGCACATAGAATTTTTTGTTGAACGCCTGAAACTCTTCAAGGGTTGCGGCATCTAAGTGTTCCATGGAGCCAATCGTTTCCCAGCGGTAAGGATGATTTTTAAATAGGTTTTTCTTTACTTCACGAATTACACAACCGTAGGGCTGGTTGTCCATGCGCAAGCGTTTTTCTTCTTTTACCACTTCGTTTTGGGTGTCTACTCCCACCTGATTAATTACAGGATGTAACATGCGTTCAGCTTCCATCCACAAGCCCAGTTCCAAGCTGTTGGACGGAAACACTTCATAATAATAAGTGCGGTCGTCAGAGGTGTTGGCATTGTTTACGCCGCCATTACCGGTTACAATTTTCATCCATTCGCCGCGGCCAATGTTTTGCGTGCCCTCAAATAATAAATGTTCAAAAAAGTGAGCAAATCCGGTGCGATCTGGCATTTCGTCTTTGGCACCCACATGATACATCACCGAGGTGATCACCACAGGTGCCGATTTGTCTTGGTGTAAAATTACGTGTAATCCGTTGTCGAGGGTGAGTTCTTCAAAGACTACTTTTTGTGCCGTAGCGGCTGATCCCACAAGTAGTGATGCGCTTAACGTCATAAGGTATTTTTTCATAAAAATTACTAAATAAGTTGCTGTTGAAATAATAAATACGCACAAGTTGTACGTAGTTTGTGCTTCAAAAATACGGTATTTAGTGTATTTTCAAGTTCCTTACGATCGATTTTATGCGATCGGATTATGGCTAGCAGCAATCGAATGAACTTTTTTTAACCTAAGGTTGTGTGATTGAGATTAAGTTGTATATTTGCGTCCATTTTATAATTAACTAAACATCATTGTTATGTACGCAATCGTAGAGATAGCAGGGCAACAATTTAAAGTAAGCAAAGACTTAAAGGTTTATGTTCACCGTTTGGCTAATGAAGAAGGTTCAAAAGTTT
>JBJOOG010000003.1:0-35622 GCA_046051465.1 Bacteroidota bacterium
CTGAGAAGTTAACTTCTACAGTAACAGGTATCGAGATGTTCCGTCAAATCTTGGATAGAGGTGAGGCTGGAGATAACGCAGGTATCTTGTTAAGAGGTGTTGCAAAAGAAGATATCAAACGTGGTATGGTTATCATTAAACCAGGATCAGTTAAACCTCACGCTAAATTCAAAGCGGAAGTGTATATCTTGAAAAAAGAAGAAGGTGGTCGTCACACGCCATTCCACAATAACTACCGTCCACAGTTCTATGTACGTACAACTGACGTAACAGGAGTTATTACTTTACCTACAGGAGTAGAGATGGTTATGCCAGGTGATAACTTAACAATTGACGTTTCTTTATTAAGCCCTATCGCAATGAACGTAGGTTTACGTTTTGCTATCCGTGAAGGTGGTAGAACAGTAGGTGCTGGTCAGGTAACTGAAATCGTTGAATAAATTCAATATTAAATAAAAAGACCAGTGTCGTTTTTTAGCGGCACTGGTTTTTACTAAACGGGCGTAGTTCAAGGGTAGAATAGCGGTCTCCAAAACCGTTGATGGGAGTTCGAATCTCTCCGCCCGTGCTAAAACAGAAATAACATGAAAGTTTTAAATTATATCTCAGAATCGTTTGAAGAATTAAAAACAAACACAACTTGGCCGGAATGGGCCGAAGTGCAACGCCTTACGATTGTTGTAGCTGTATTTTCTGTGCTTTTTGCATTGGCTACATGGGGTGTTGATGAGTTGTGTGCAAAGTCTATTGCAGGATTTTTTAGTTGGATTAAAGCTTAATTATTTTTGTGATGACAGAGAATAATGTGAAAAAATGGTATGTAGTACGTGCGGTAAGCGGCCAAGAAAATAAAGTAAAGGCGTATATCGAAACGGAAATCAACCGATTAGGCATGGGAGATTATATTTCTCAGGTACTTGTGCCTACTGAAAAAGTAGTTCAAGTGCGTGACGGGAAAAAAATTACCAAAGACAAGGTTTACTTTCCGGGTTATGTGATGATTGAGGCACACCTTGTTGGAGAAATTCCACACATTATCAAATCAGTTACCAGTGTTATTGGATTTTTGGGTGCAGAAAAGAATGGAGATCCTGTTCCGTTGCGTCCATCTGAAGTAAATAGAATGTTGGGTAAAGTAGATGAATTGGCAGTAAAAACCGATGCACATACCATTCCTTTCAATATAGGTGAAACCATCAAAGTTATTGATGGACCTTTCAATGGCTTTAATGGAACTGTTGAAAAAATCAATGAAGATAAGCGTAAACTTGAGGTGATGGTTAAGATTTTCGGAAGAAAAACTCCATTGGAATTGAGCTTTATGCAGGTTGAAAAAGTATAATTTGTTACACTTAATATAAACCACATCCATCGCTTCCAATTGGTAGATGTGCTAAATTTTTTTAAAAATGGCCAAAGAGATTAGTAAAGTAGTTAAACTACAAGTAAAGGGAGGTGCTGCGAACCCGTCGCCACCGGTTGGACCTGCTTTGGGAGCTGCTGGAGTTAATATCATGGAATTCTGTAAGCAATTTAATGCGAGAACCCAAGATAAAGCCGGCAAAGTTTGCCCCGTGCAAATTACTGTTTACAAGGATAAATCATTTGATTTCGTTGTAAAAACTCCACCAGCTGCAGTTCAGTTAATGGAATCAGCAAAGCTTAAGTCCGGTTCAGGTGAGCCAAATCGTAAAAAAGTAGCTAGCGTTACTTGGGATGTCATCAGAACAATTGCTGAAGATAAAATGGTCGATTTAAATGCATTCACTATCGAATCTGCTATGAGCATGATCGCAGGAACAGCTAGATCTATGGGTATAACTGTAACGGGAGACGCTCCTTTTTAATTAGAAAAAAGACATGGCAAAATTGACAAAAAAGCAAAAAGAAGCTGCTTCAAAAATTGAAAAGAACAAATTGTACTCGTTAAAAGATGCTTCGGCACTTTTAAAAGCTGTTGCTTCTGCAAAATTTGACGAATCAGTAGATATTGCAGTTCGTTTGGGAGTTGATCCTAGAAAAGCAAATCAAATGGTAAGAGGAGTAGTAACCTTGCCTCACGGTACAGGAAAAGACGTTCGCGTTTTGGCCTTGGTAACTCCAGACAAAGAAGCTGAAGCTAAAGCTGCTGGTGCAGACCACGTAGGTTTAGATGACTACTTGCAAAAAATTAAAGACGGTTGGACCGATATTGATGTAATCATCACTATGCCTGCTGTAATGGGTAAATTAGGTCCCTTGGGACGTGTGTTAGGTCCTAGAGGCTTGATGCCAAACCCAAAAACAGGTACAGTTACAATGGACGTTGCGAAAGCAGTTCAAGAAGTAAAAGCGGGTAAAATCGACTTTAAAGTAGATAAAACAGGAATTGTTCACGCTGGTATCGGTCGAATTTCATTCGAAGCGGATAAAATCGTTGACAATGCTCACGAAATCATTCAAACATTAATCAAACTTAAACCAACTGCGGCTAAAGGTACATACATTAAAAGTATACACTTGTCTAGCACAATGAGTCCTGCAATTGCTTTGGACCCTAAAGCAGTATAATTGGTAGTTAAACTATTTTATTATGACTAGAGAAGAAAAATCAAGAGTTATTGAAGAATTAACTGCACAATTAGCTGGAACCAATGTTGTTTACATAGCAGATATTTCAGGTTTGAATGCAGAGACAACTTCTAATTTACGTCGTGCTTGTTTCAAAGCAGGAATTGAATTGGCTGTTGTGAAAAACACCTTGCTTGAAAAAGCAATGGAAGCTTCTGATAATGATTACGGTGATTTATCATCGGTATTAAAAGGAAACACTTCCATCTTAATTGCAGAGAACGGAAACGCTCCTGCAAAGATTATCAAAGAATTCCGTAAAAAATCAGATAAGCCTGTTTTAAAAGGGGCTTACATTCACCAAGCGGTATTTATTGGAGACAACCAGTTGGATGCGTTAATCGCATTGAAATCGAAAGACGAAGTTATAGGAGAAATCATCGGATTGCTTCAATCACCGGCTAAGAATGTGGTTTCTGCACTTAAATCAAGCGGTGGAAAATTGGCAGGAATTCTAAAAACGTTATCTGAGAAATAAAGATAACTATTGCATAGCGCGCACTTAATAAATTATATTTTACAAACTATTTAAAAACGATAGAAAAAATGGCAGATTTGAAACAATTCGCAGAACAATTAGTTAACTTGACAGTTAAAGAAGTTAATGAATTAGCAACAATTTTAAAAGATGAGTACGGAATCGAGCCTGCAGCTGCTGCTGTAGTTGCTGGCCCTGCAGCTGGTGGTTCAGGAGATGCTCCTGCTGCTGCTGAGCAAACTGAATTTACAGTTGTATTGAAAGACGCTGGTGCTTCTAAATTAGCAGTAGTAAAAGCAGTTAAAGAATTAACTGGTTTAGGTCTTAAAGAAGCTAAAGATTTAGTTGACGGAGCACCTGCAAACGTAAAAGAAGGCGTAACTAAAGATGAGGCTGAAGGTCTTAAAAAATCTTTAGAAGAAGCTGGAGCTGTAGTAGAGCTTAAATAAGCCCACTCAGTTTTGGAACTAGGTTTAGGTCTTGAGTATAGCACTCAATGACCTAAACCATTTTTCGTATAATAAAATTATAGGAAGTTTTATTATAAAGTAGTTTAAAATACGAAAAAGTTTTTGATCAATACGAAGAAAGAAAGCAGCCCATTTATTTCCTGAAAAGCTGGTTTTAAAGATGTATTGATTACAAAAAAGAAAGTATAGATTAAACCGTGTTATTGCACAAAAATCACTTTTTTTTAATCAAAATTTTGTCCATTGATGATAACAAATCAGACTGAAAGATTGAATTTTGCCTCAACTAAAAATATTCCTGACTATCCAGATTTTCTAGATGTTCAGGTTAAATCGTTTAAAGATTTCTTCCAATTGGAAACCAAATCTGACGAAAGAGGCAACGAAGGGTTATACAACACCTTCATGGAAAACTTTCCAATCACTGATACAAGAAATAACTTTGTATTAGAGTTCCTCGATTATTTTGTAGATCCACCCCGTTATACAATTCAAGAGTGTATAGAAAGAGGATTAACGTATAGTGTGCCTTTAAAAGCACGTTTAAAATTATACTGTACCGATCCAGAACACGAAGATTTTGAAACCATCGTTCAAGACGTGTATTTGGGTACAATTCCTTATATGACACCGAGCGGTACCTTTGTAATTAATGGTGCTGAGCGCGTTGTAGTTTCTCAATTGCACCGTTCACCTGGTGTTTTCTTTGGACAATCCTTCCATGCCAATGGAACCAAATTATATTCAGCTCGAGTTATTCCTTTCAAAGGATCTTGGATTGAATTTGCTACCGATATCAACAGCGTAATGTACGCGTACATCGATAGAAAGAAAAAATTACCTGTAACCACTTTATTCCGTGCCATTGGATTTGAAAGAGACAAGGATATCCTTGAAATCTTTGACTTGGCGGAGGAAATTAAAGTATCTAAAACAGGACTTAAAAAATACATCGGAAGAAAATTAGCCGCTCGTGTTTTGAATACGTGGCACGAAGATTTCGTGGACGAAGATTCAGGAGAGGTAATTTCTATCGAGCGTAATGAAATCATTTTAGATCGTGATACCATCTTGGATAAAGACAATGTGGAGCAAATCATTGATTCTAATGTGAAGTCTATTTTGTTGCACAAAGAGAATAATAACCAAGCAGATTATGCGATTATTCACAACACGCTTCAAAAAGACCCAACCAACTCAGAAAAAGAAGCTGTAGAGCACATTTACCGTCAGTTGCGTAACGCAGAACCGCCTGATGAGGAAACGGCTCGTGGCATTATCGATAAATTATTCTTCTCAGACCAACGTTACAACTTAGGTGAAGTAGGTCGTTACAGAATGAATAAAAAATTAGGATTGGATATCCCGATGGAAAAGCAAGTCTTGACCAAAGAAGATATCATCACAATTGTAAAATACTTAATCGAATTGATCAACTCTAAAGCAGAGATTGATGATATCGATCACTTGTCAAACCGTCGTGTACGTACAGTTGGTGAGCAATTGTCTCAGCAGTTTGGCGTAGGTTTAGCGCGTATGGCGAGAACCATTCGTGAGCGTATGAATGTTCGAGATAATGAAGTATTTACGCCGATTGATTTGATCAACGCGAAAACTTTGTCATCTGTAATCAATTCGTTCTTTGGAACCAACCAGTTGTCTCAGTTCATGGATCAAACGAATCCATTGGCCGAGATTACACACAAACGAAGATTATCTGCCCTCGGACCTGGTGGACTTTCGAGAGAGAGAGCCGGATTTGAGGTGCGTGACGTTCACTATACGCACTACGGACGTTTATGTCCAATTGAAACGCCAGAGGGACCAAACATTGGTTTGATTTCATCTTTAGGTGTTTATGCCAAAGTAAACGGAATGGGTTTCATTGAAACACCGTACCGTAAAGTAACCAATGGTAAAGTGGATTTGGTTTCTACCCCTGTGTATTTAAGTGCAGAGGAAGAAGAAGGCAAATTAATTGCACAGGCCAACATTAAAATGGAGGATTCGGGTAAAATTACTGCGGATAAAGTTATTGCCCGTGAAGAAGGTGATTTCCCAGTAGTTGATCCATCAGCTGTTCATTTCACCGACGTGGCGCCCAACCAAATCGCTTCGATTTCGGCATCTTTAATTCCGTTCTTGGAGCATGATGATGCGAACCGTGCGTTGATGGGATCAAACATGATGCGTCAAGCCGTGCCGTTGTTGCGTCCAGAAGCACCTATTGTAGGTACTGGATTAGAGCGTCAAGTGGCTTCTGACTCGCGTGTTTTGATTAATGCCGAAGGTCACGGAACTGTAGAATACGTGGATGCCAATATCATCACCATTAAATACGATCGTTCTGAAGAAGAACGTATGGTGAGTTTTGAGCCAGACGAAAAAACATACAACCTAATTAAATTTAGAAAAACCAATCAAAGTACCAGCATCAACTTGAAACCGATTGTTCGCAAAGGTGATCGAGTAGTGCCAGGACAAGTATTGTCAGAAGGATATGCCACCCAAAATGGCGAGTTGGCTTTAGGTAGAAACCTAAAAGTGGCCTTCATGCCTTGGAAAGGATACAACTTCGAGGATGCGATTGTAATTTCTGAAAAAGTAGTACGCGATGATATCTTTACGTCTATTCACATTGATGATTATTCGTTAGAAGTGCGTGACACCAAATTAGGAAACGAAGAATTAACCAATGATATTCCTAACGTATCGGAAGAGGCTACCAAAGACTTGGACGAAAACGGAATGATCCGCATTGGAGCCGAGGTAAAACCTGGTGATATCCTAATCGGAAAAATTACCCCAAAAGGGGAGTCAGATCCTACACCAGAAGAGAAATTATTGCGCGCCATCTTTGGAGACAAAGCGGGTGATGTAAAAGATGCTTCGTTGAAAGCTTCTCCTTCGTTACACGGAGTAGTATTGGATAAAAAATTATTTGCAAGAGCCGTAAAAGACAAACGCAAACGTTCAAAAGACAAGGACGATTTGGGTAGTTTAGAAATGGAATTCGAGACCAAATTTGTCGAATTAAAAGACAAATTAATCGAGAAACTATTTGTAATTGTAAACGGAAAAACCTCACAAGGTGTAATGAATGATTTGGGTGAAGAAGTATTGCCAAAAGGTAAAAAATACACCCAAAAAATGTTGTTCGCAGTAGAGGATTTTGCACACTTGAGCAAAGGCCAATGGGTAGCCGATGACGCGACCAACAAATTGGTTAACGATTTGATTCACAACTACAAAATCAAATTAAACGATTTACAAGGTGCGTTGCGTAGAGAGAAATTCACCATTACGGTGGGTGACGAATTGCCAGCAGGAATCTTGAAATTGGCCAAAGTGTACATTGCCAAAAAACGTAAATTGAAAGTGGGTGATAAAATGGCGGGACGTCACGGAAATAAAGGTATTGTTGCCCGTATCGTTCGTCACGAAGACATGCCTTTCTTGGAAGATGGAACACCAGTTGATATCGTATTGAACCCACTTGGGGTACCTTCTCGTATGAACATTGGACAAATTTATGAAACCGTTTTAGGATGGGCTGGAATGAATTTGGGTAGAAAATTTGCTACACCAATTTTTGACGGGGCTTCTTTAGATCAAATCAATGCATTGACCGACGAAGCAGGAATTCCACGTTTTGGACACACCTATTTGTATGACGGAGGAACTGGAGAACGTTTCCACCAACCGGCAACTGTAGGGGTAATCTATATGTTGAAATTAGGACACATGGTTGACGATAAAATGCACGCGCGTTCTATTGGACCGTACTCGTTAATTACGCAACAACCATTGGGTGGTAAAGCTCAATTTGGAGGTCAGCGTTTTGGAGAGATGGAGGTTTGGGCACTTGAGGCCTATGGTGCATCAAGTACATTAAGAGAAATCTTGACCGTTAAGTCAGATGACGTAATTGGTAGAGCCAAAACCTACGAAGCGATTGTGAAAGGGGAAACCATGCCAGAGCCAGGTTTACCAGAATCATTCAACGTGTTGATGCACGAATTGAAAGGTCTAGGACTTGACATTCGTTTAGAGGAATAAAACCGTTTTCTGTTGTTGGTTTTCTATTTTCGGTTTGATAACTGACTACAGAAAACCGGCAACCGACAACCAAAAATCAATTTCAAATACTTCAATAGTAACGACTATGATGAATAATAGAAATAACAATAAAGATAAAAACCCTATCAAGAGATTTGACAAAATTTCGATAGGTCTTGCTTCGCCTGAGTCAATTTTGGCCGAATCAAGAGGTGAGGTTTTAAAACCAGAAACAATCAATTACCGTACGCACAAACCGGAACGTGATGGTTTGTTTTGTGAGCGCATTTTTGGACCAGTAAAGGATTTTGAATGTGCTTGTGGTAAATACAAACGAATCCGTTACAAAGGAATCATTTGTGACCGCTGTGGGGTTGAAGTGACCGAGAAAAAAGTACGTCGTGATCGTGTAGGACACATCAATTTGGTGGTGCCTATTGCGCACATTTGGTACTTCCGTTCATTGCCAAACAAAATTGGCTACATCTTGGGCTTGCCTTCCAAAAAATTAGACATGATTATTTACTACGAGCGATACGTAGTTATTCAAGCGGGTGCTGCAACCAACGCCGATGGTGAATCGTTGAAGCGTTTGGACTTCTTAACCGAAGAAGAGTACTTGGCTATTTTAGATAAATTAGACGAAACACATCCAGGTAATCAATACTTGGATGACCAAGATCCAAATAAATTCATCGCCAAAATGGGTGCCGAATGTATCATGGATTTATTGGCGCGTATAGACTTAGATGCCCTTTCGTATGAATTGCGTCACTCGGCCAATACTGAAACGTCTAAACAACGTAAAACTGAAGCGTTAAAGCGTTTACAAGTAGTAGAATCTTTCCGCGAATCAAACGAAAATAGAGAAAACCGTCCCGAGTGGATGATCATGAAAGTGGTGCCAGTTATCCCACCAGAATTGCGTCCGTTAGTGCCGCTTGATGGAGGACGTTTTGCAACTTCAGATTTGAATGATTTATACCGTCGTGTGATTATCCGTAACAACCGTTTGAAACGTTTGATGGAAATCAAAGCGCCAGAAGTAATTTTGCGTAACGAAAAACGTATGTTGCAAGAATCAGTTGATTCCTTGTTTGACAACACGCGTAAAGCATCAGCTGTAAAAACAGAATCCAACAGACCATTAAAATCACTTTCGGATTCCTTAAAAGGAAAACAAGGACGTTTCCGTCAAAACTTGTTAGGAAAACGTGTCGATTATTCGGCTCGTTCGGTAATTGTGGTTGGACCTGAGTTGAAGTTATTCGAATGCGGTATCCCAAAAGATATGGCTGCCGAACTATACAAACCTTTTGTGATTCGTAAATTAATCGAAAGAGGAATTGTAAAAACCGTTAAATCGGCCAAAAAAATCATCGATAAAAAAGAGCCAGTGGTTTGGGATATCCTTGAAAATGTAATCAAAGGACACCCTGTATTACTGAATCGTGCGCCTACTTTGCACCGTTTGGGAATCCAAGCATTCCAACCCAAATTAATCGAAGGAAAAGCAATCCAATTACACCCCTTAGTATGTACGGCGTTTAATGCAGATTTTGACGGGGATCAGATGGCGGTTCACTTGCCGTTAGGACCAGAAGCTATTTTGGAAGCTCAATTGTTGTTATTGGCTTCGCACAATATCTTAAATCCGGCCAATGGTGCACCAATCACTGTACCTTCTCAAGACATGGTTTTGGGTCTGTATTACATGACCAAAGAGCGCATCTCAACTCCAGAACACAAAATTTTGGGTGAAGGATTAACCTTCTATTCTGCCGAAGAAGTAAATATTGCCTTGAATGAAGGTAAATTAGAATTGAATGCTCGCGTGAAAATTAGAGCAAAAGATTACAACGAAAACGGCGAGTTGGTGTACCAAATCATTCAAACTACTGCAGGACGTGTATTATTTAATGAAGTAGTTCCTGAAGTGGCGGGTTACATCAATGATGTATTGACCAAAAAGAACTTACGTGACATCATCGGACGTATTTTGAGCGTAACCGATGTGCCAACAACCGCAGCTTTCTTGGATAGCATGAAAGACATGGGGTATAAATTTGCCTTCAAAGGAGGATTATCTTTTAGCTTAGGGGATATTATTATTCCAGAACGCAAAGAAGAATTAATTGCCGATGCACGCGAACAAGTTGAAGGTATTTCTGCCAACTACAACATGGGATTGATTACCAACAACGAGCGTTACAACCAAGTAATTGACGTATGGACATCGACCAATGCGATGCTTACGGAGTTAGCCATGAAAAATATCCGTGAAGACCAACAAGGATTCAACTCGGTATACATGATGCTTGATTCTGGAGCGCGTGGTTCGAAAGAGCAAATTCGTCAGTTAACCGGTATGCGTGGATTGATGGCAAAACCAAAAAAATCGACAGCTGGTGGTGGAGAGATCATCGAAAACCCAATTCTTTCGAACTTTAAAGAAGGTTTATCGATCTTAGAATACTTTATTTCAACGCACGGTGCGCGTAAAGGACTTGCCGATACCGCTTTGAAAACGGCGGATGCGGGGTACTTGACACGTAGATTACATGACGTTTCACAAGATGTTATTGTTAACATCGACGATTGTGGAACCTTACGTGGAATTGAAGTTTCGGCTTTGAAGAAAAACGAAGAGATTGTTGAAACTTTGGGCGAACGCATCCTAGGACGTGTAGCTTTACAAGATGTAATCAATCCATTAACGTCAGATATTTTAGTTCATGCTGGCCAACAAATTACGGAAGCCATTATGCGTGACATTGAATCCTCTCCTGTTGAAAAAGTTGAGGTGCGTTCACCGCTTACTTGTGAGGCCTTGAAAGGTATTTGCGCCAAATGTTACGGACGAAACTTGGCCACTGGTCGAATGACCCAACGTGGTGAAGCAGTAGGTGTAATTGCAGCCCAATCTATTGGTGAGCCAGGAACACAGTTGACACTTCGTACGTTCCACGTGGGAGGTACTGCAGGAAATATCTCAGAAGAGTCGAGCATTGTTACTCGTTTTGATGGTCGTTTGGAAATCGAAGACTTGAAAACAGTAAAAGGCGAAGACAGCGAAGGAAATGCAGTAGATATTGTAGTTTCTCGTTCTACCGAATTGAAATTGGTTGACGTGAAAACCGGAATTGTATTAAATACACACAACATTCCTTACGGATCTAGTATCTATGTAAAAGATGCCGATGTAGTTGCCAAAGGAACTACAATCTGTAAATGGGATCCGTATAATGGAGTTATTGTTTCTGAATTTACGGGTAAAATTGCCTATGAAGATTTAGAGCAAGGACAATCGTTCCAAGTTGAAATTGACGAGCAAACCGGTTTCCAAGAAAAAGTAATTTCTGAATCAAGAACCAAAAAATTAATCCCAACTTTATTGGTATACGGAAAAGACAACGAGTTAATTCGTTCATACAACTTACCAGTAGGAGCCCACTTGATGGTTGAAAACGGAGAAAAAATTAAAGCCGGTAAGGTTTTGGTGAAAATTCCACGTCGTTCGTCAAAAGCGGGTGATATCACCGGAGGTCTTCCAAGAATTACCGAGTTGTTAGAGGCTCGTAATCCTTCGAACCCAGCGGTTGTTTCTGAGATTGACGGTGTAGTTTCGTTTGGAAAAATCAAACGAGGTAACCGCGAAATCATCATCGAGTCTAAATTTGGTGAAGTGAAGAAATACCTAGTAAAACTATCTAGCCAAATCTTAGTACAAGAAAATGACTTTGTACGTGCAGGAGCTCCGTTATCAGACGGTGCCGTTACACCAGACGATATTCTACGTATTCAAGGGCCAGCTGCTGTTCAACAGTACTTGGTAAATGAAATTCAAGAAGTATACCGTTTGCAAGGGGTAAAAATCAACGACAAACACTTTGAGGTTGTTATTCGTCAGATGATGCGTAAAGTACGTGTTGAAGACCCAGGAGATACTTTGTTCTTGGAAGAGCAGTTGATTCACACCAAAGATTTCATCCTAGAAAACGACAAGTTATATGGCATGAAAGTGGTAGAAGATGCAGGTGATTCAGAGAACATTAAACCAGGTCAAATCATTTCTCCAAGAGAATTGCGCGACGAGAATTCGTTGTTGAAACGTTCAGATAAAAATTTAGTATCGGCACGTGATGTAGTTACCGCTACCGCTACGCCGGTATTACAAGGTATTACTAGAGCGTCGTTACAAACCAAATCATTCATCTCGGCTGCTTCTTTCCAAGAAACAACCAAAGTATTAAATGAAGCTGCAGTTGCAGGAAAAGTTGATTACTTAGAAGGATTGAAAGAAAATGTAATTGTAGGTCATAGAATCCCAGCCGGAACCGGTATGAGAGAATACGATCACACGATTGTAGGTTCTAAGGATGATTTTAATGAGATGATGGCAAGTAGAGAAGAATACATTTACTAAGATGAGCGATTCAAACATACAACCCGGACAAATCAACATTGAACTCGATGAGTCTATAGCCGAAGGAATTTATTCCAATTTGGCTATCATCAATCACTCAGCTTCTGAGTTTGTGTTGGATTTTGTGTGCATCATGCCCGGTACGCCCAAAGCAAAAGTGAAGTCACGTATTGTGCTCACGCCACAACATGCCAAGCGATTGGTAAAGGCCTTGGCCGAAAATGTGCACCGCTTTGAATCGGCTCACGGAGAAATCAAAGATTCCGAACAGCCGCCCATTCCCTTAAATTTTGGTCCTACGGGACAAGCATAATAGAAAAGCCCTCCAACTGGAGGGTTTTTTTTATGGGTGCAGGTTACTCGTCGGGAAGAAATTACCGTTCATCGAGGGGCTTTTTTTGCATACATTATTTTTGTGTTGTTCATCGAATTTCCGTGCAATTCAACAAATAAATTTATGTTTCGGATTTTTGGATTTTAGTTTTGCCAGTGAATTTTTAGAATTTAAAACCCCAAAACAAATGAAAAAAATGCAAAACACCTCGTACAACAGCAGTCACTTTAAGTGCTTGCTTAGTTTACTTTTCTTGGTTTTTACAGCTGGACTATCAGCTCAAGTAACAACCTTATCAAACTGGTCCAATGCCTACAATGGAACAGCTGATGCCTCAGCAACTGTGAGCATTCCTACCGGATCCAATTCTCATCGAATGTTGGTTGTAGCCATCGCCAGTTCACAAACTGCGGTTGGTGCCCGAACGGCAACTGTAACCTACGGTGGACGAACCCTAACGCTTGCAGCTGGCGATATGTCACAAGCAACTACAAGGCAGCATACCGCATTGTATTACCTAAATGAAGCTGGTATTGACGCGGCAACGTCTACCTCATTGAGCGTAACCTTTAGTGGGGGTACTACTCGTGTAAATACGGTGTGGACTGCCATTTACGACTATGTCGATCAAACTACTCCACTTACCAATTCCCAGAACTTTAATTCGGTAGCCAATACAAACAACGCTTTTGCCTTTGGAACCGCGTTAAACGTGAATGCCAATGATCAAGCCATTGAGGTGATTAGCACAATCCGTAGCGGAAATACGACGCCTAGAACCATTACGGCTGCTACTAACTGGACGTCATCCAACGAGCAAACTTTTACCACAACCGATGGTGTACGTAATGGTGTTTTTACTAGAAGCATTCCAACTACTAATGCCACCGATGATTCTGCTTTTACAACAAGTGGAAATGTTTTGGCATCCATGACAGCAGTAAGTTTGAAAGGCGTTTTAAATACCCTGATTTCATCCTATGCTACTTGGTCTAATGTGTACCACAACACATCCAACTTAACTTCACTCGTTCGTTTTTCAACGGCAGCTTCAACCAAAAGAGTTTTTGTAGTAGCAATTGCTACTTCACAAACGGCTGTTGGGGCGCGAACCGCCACTGTTACCTATGGTGGACAAACCTTGACCTTGGCAACAGGTGATTTAGCTGATGCAACGATTCGTCAACATACGGCTTTGTATTATTTAGATAATGCGGGATTAACTGCAGCTAGTTCTAATGAATTAAGTGTAACTCTTGCTGGAGGAACTACCCGTGTAAACGATGTATGGGTTGCTTTATATGATAATATTGATCAATGTGCACCCATTTCGAGCAGTAGAAATTACAACGGAGGAACAACTGCCGTAAGTACTTTAGCATTTGCAACTGGATTAACTGTTAATCCTGCCGATAGAGCCATTCAGGTAATTAGCACTGTTCGAAACGGAAATACCACTCCTCGCACACTAACGGCAGCTACCAACTGGACGTCAAATAATGAGCAAACCTTTACCACAACCGATGGGGTGCGAAATGCCGTTTTGAGTCGATCTATTCCAACCGTATTGGCTACAGATGTTGCTTCAACTACCTTGAGCGGAACGGCCTTGACATCTATGTCGGCAATTAGTTTAAAAGCAGCACAAACTACCTTAACCATTACAGGTGGAGGAACGGTTTGTAACACGACTACCTTAAACGTAACCAATTCCGGAACTGGATCAGTTTATTTTCAAGGCACAACTTCAGGTGGAACATCAACAGCCACACCTTCAACCTCACAAGTGATTACTGCCTCAGGCACTTACTATTTTAGAGCGCAAAATGCACTTGGTTGTTGGGGAGAAGAAGCCAGTGTCTCTGTAGTGGTTAATCCGAGTTTAACAACTGCTGTTGCAATTGCATCATCCGATGCTGACAATACCATTTGTGAAGGCAGTTCTGTAACTTTTACAGCAACGCCAACTAATGGAGGAACCTCAACGTACCAATGGATTAAAAATGGAGTTGATATTGTAGGCGCTACAGGAGCAACTTACAGTACTACAACTTTAGCCAATACCGATAGTATTCAAGTGCGCATGGTTTCAACAGCTGCTTGTGTTACGAATTCACCTGTTACTTCTTCAAGTATTCAAACCACAGTCGTTTCTACGGTAGCTCCAGTAGCCCAAGATCAAACATTTTGTGCTGGATCAACCTTGGCTAATTTAGTAGCAACCGGATCTAGTATAGCTTGGTATGCAGCGGCCACGGGTGGTGCTGCGTTAGCAAGTTCAGCTGTTTTAACCAGTGCAAATTATTTTGCAACTCAAGTAGAAAATGGGTGCGAAAGTGCCAGCAGAACTCAAATAGCTGTGGTAGTTAATCCAACTACTTCTAGCGTTGTTATCGTTTCTGATGATGCGGATAACAGCATTTGTGCTGGAACTGCTGTAACATTTAACGCAACGCCAACCAATGGCGGAACCTCGCCAAGTTACCAATGGAAAAAGAATGGAATTGACATTCCTAGTGCAACCAATGCTACTTTAAATGTTAGCAATTTCGTAAACGGAGATCAAATTACGGTGCAGATGACATCAAATGCTGTATGTGTTGTTACTCCAGCAACATCCAACGCCATCGCAACTACGGTAATCGCTTTACCCGAAGTTTCGGCTGTGTCTATTTGCGCAGGTTCAACATCATCTTTTACAGCATCAGGAACTTGTAATGCCATTACTGGATTAAATTCAGGGGCCAGAGATGCTGGAACAGCAGTAAATGCTACCGGTGTTGGAACAGTCGCTTGGGGAACTCCAGGCAATATTACAGCTGCTGGTACACCATTTGCAACCATGAGTGTGGCTGCCAATGCTACGACCAATTATTTAAGAGCAACCAATTACGGCTTCACCATTCCGGCGAATGCCACAATACAAGGAATTTCAGTAAGTATTAATAAATCTTCAAGTGGTACAACTTCACCTTTTTTACGCGACAATGTGGTTAGTTTGGTTAAAGCCGGAACTATTCAAACAACCAATAAAGCCCTTACGGGAACCAATTGGTCAAACAGTGGCTTAGCAGTAGTGAACTACGGAGGTGCTGCTGATTTATGGGCTGCCACATGGACTCCTACCGAAATCAATGATGTTAACTTTGGAGTAGTTTTGTCTGCAACCAACACGAGCACCTTTAACCGTACCGCTACTGTTGATTACATTCGTGTAACGGTTTCGTATAGCATCGAAGGAAGTCTCGATTGGTACACTGTGTCTTCAGGAGGTAGTGTAATTGCTTCAGGATCTACATTCAACCCTGTGGGTGTTGCCGGATCGGGATTAACCAATACCAATACTTCAGGGGTTACACCATACTATGTAGCTTGTAGAACTACAGGTTGTCGCGCACAAGCCAATTTTGAAATAAAAGCTACGCCCAATGCGCCTGTAGGGACCAACATGTCTCGCTGTGGAGAAGGGGTGGTAACTTTAGATGCCACTGTGGGTAATGATGAAACCATCGATTGGTATGATGCTATTGTAGGTGGTAACTTATTAGCAAGCTCAACAACTTCATTTGCTACTCCTTCACTCAGTGCTTCAACAACTTATTTTGCAGAGGCCAGAAATACAATCACGGGTTGTGTTTCCAATTCACGAACAGCCATCGAGGCTACCATTGTTGTGCCACAAACGCCAGATGTTTCTATCGTTTCATCTTTAGCCAATACAACAGTTTGTGCGGGCGAATCAATTTCATTTACCGCCACTCCTGTATTGGGCGGGCTTACGCCTTCTTATTCTTGGAAAGTTAATGGAATTGCCGTAGCACAAACATCAGCTGTGTTTACCTCATCGAGCTTGCAAAACAATGACATTGTTTCAGTAGAAATGACTTCATCTAGCACAGCCTGTTTAGCAACTACAGTTGCCAATTCAAATCAATTAACGGTGGAGGTTACCCCATTATCAAATGCCGGAACAGCCTCAGCCGCACAGCTTATTTGTACCGGTACTTCTACCACTGTCTCAATTAGCGGTAGCCAAGGCAATATCCAATGGCAACAAGCTGATCCAACAACCCAAATTTGGAATAATGTTACTGGTGGCTTGGGTGCTACATCGGCTACCTATATTACTGGAAATTTAACCGAACCAGTACTGTATAGAGCATTGGTAACCAATGGAAATTGCGCTACCGGGACTTCATCCGAAATCGCAATTTCAATTTTGGGTACATACTCCTTTTATGTAGATGCGGATGGTGATGGAATAGGTTCAAGCGCTTCAAACATAGTTTGTTCAACTTCTTCAACAAATGCACCTGCTGGGTATTCATTAACTAGTTCTGATTGTAATGACAATGATGTATTCATTTGGCGTTCGGCTACTCTATATGTAGATGCAGATAATGATGGCTATGCCGCTACAGAGGAAGCAACTACTACAATCTGCTATGGAGCTAGCATGCCGCAGGGTTATGTGGCTACAAGTTTAGGTTTGGATTGCAACGATGCAGTAGCAGCGATAAATCCAGGACAAGTTGAGGTGTTATACAATGGCATTGACGACAATTGTGATGGACTATTAGACGAAGGCTTCCAAGCTACATCTGCTTTGCAAACGGTGTCTTGCGGACAAACTTTGAATGCTATGGGTTCATTAATTTACGCCAACATCAACTTGAACGCTACGGCTTATCGCTTCAAAGTGGTTAACAATTCCACAGGTGATATTCAATATGTAGACAACACGAGCTACTGGTTTGCTTTAAACTGGTTGACATCTTACGATTATGCGACTGCCTATACCGTTTCAGTACAATTGCAAATTGCAGGTGTTTGGGTGGGTTATTATGGGACTTCATGTGTGGTAAATTCACCAGATATTACCAGTTCAACAGGGTCGTTGCAATTAGTTCCTACACAGTGTGGAGTTACTTTGCCAAACATCGGAACGATAATTTATACTACGCCACAATCGGGCGCAACGGGCTACCGTTTCCGCATCACCGATGTTACGCCAAATGTAACAGGAGATAACTTGGTACAAGTAAAAGACCGATCATACCACTGGTTTAGCTTGCCGATGTTCACGCGTTACAACTATGGTTCCACCTATATGGTTGAGGTGGCCGTAAAAACGACAGGCGGTTACACCGGATACGGAAGCCCTTGTTATATTTACACACCTGCTTCACCTATGTTAAACAATTGTGGTGCGGTGATCCCCACCAGTCGTACTTTGGTATACACAGCAATCACCAAATCGGTTACGCAATACCGTTTCCAAGTAACCAGAGTAAGTGATCAATCGTCAAGAACGTTTGACACCGGACGATTCTGGTTTAGCTTTAGAGTGAATATGCCTGGGTATACTCCTTCAGTAGCCTACTCGGTTCGTGTAGCGGTTATGACCGCCGGAACTTGGTCGCCTTTTGGAGATGCGTGTGAAATTATTTCGCCTGCTATCACAAGAACATATGGCGATGCCGAATTGGATTTTGCGGCCAATGCATTCCCGAATCCGTATACAGACCAGTTCAATCTGCAAGTCAATACCGATTCAGATGAGCTAATCTCCTACAAAGTCTATGATATGTTGGGTAAACTCATTGAAGCAGATGAATTTGAATATACAGCCTTAGAAACCAAAGAATTTGGACGAAACTATCCAGCCGGTGTATACAACATCATTGTATCGCAAGGCGAAGAGCGTAAAACTCTTCGAATAATCAAGCGATAGTCCACTTTTAACAATAAAACAAAAGCCCTCCAAATTTGGAGGGCTTTTGTTTTTATAGTAGCTATAAAAAAACCTGCTACTTGCAGGTTTTTATAAAAAATAAATTAAGCTTCCTTTTTTTTGTTTTTCAAAATGTAATATGAAAAAGCAATTGCTAGTATTAATAACCAAACTAAATGAATATTAACAGGTACATCACCAGGCTCTGCTGGGCTGTTTTCAACATTTCCATCCCCTAAAATATCTCCACCATCATCTTTTGCGAAAAGGATAAAATTCGTCAGTAATAAATAGGCTGAAAAGGCTATTTTAGTCATTTTTGCTTTCATGTTACTTGTATTTTGGTGCGTAAAAGTAGAATCTATATTTATTGAAACCAAATAAAATCGATAAAAAACACCTTTTTAACGCCCTATTCCAGTTCAGAAGTGAAAAAAAGCTGCACCGAAGGGTATTTACTTTGCGTCATTTGTATTGTAAAATCAGAATCGGCCAAGAAAACCAACTGGTTGTATTTGTCTTTGGCCAAGAATTTTTGCTTGATACGTTTAAACTCCTTAAACTCTTCGCTTTTTGGGTCTTTGGGTTTTACCCAGCAGGCTTTGTGTACCGGGAAGTTTTCATAGCTACATTTGGCGCCGTATTCGTGTTCCAAGCGGTATTGAATTACTTCATACTGCAACGCACCCACCGTGCCAATCACTTTTCGGTTGTTGAGTTCTAAGGTAAACAACTGCGCTACGCCTTCGTCCATCAATTGGTCAACGCCCTTATCCAATTGCTTAGCCTTAAGCGGATCAGCGTTATTGATGTAGCGAAAATGCTCCGGAGAAAAACTTGGAATTCCTTTAAAGTTTAGAGCTTCACCTTCGGTGAGGGTGTCGCCAATTTTAAAGTTCCCCGTATCGTGTAATCCCACAATATCGCCAGGGTATGAAATGTCTACAATTTCTTTTTTCTCGGCAAAAAAAGCGTTCGGACTGGAGAACTTTAGGTTTTTATTTTGTCGCACATGCAAATACGGTTTGTTGCGCTCAAAGGTACCCGAGACAATTTTTACAAAGGCCAGTCGATCCCGGTGTTTGGGGTCCATGTTGGCGTGAATCTTAAATACAAATCCACTCATTTTGGTTTCAGTAGGATCAATCATGCGGCTTTCGGATTCTTTGGGTCGAGGCGAAGGCGCAATCGCAATAAAGCAGTCCAGCAATTCGCGCACCCCAAAATTATTCAAGGCCGAACCAAAAAATACCGGTTGTAATTTGCCGCTCAAATAGGCTTCGCGGTCAAATTTGGGGTACACTTCATCAATTAATTCTAGTTCTTCGCGTAATTTTTCGGCTGGTTTTACTCCGATAATTTTTTCTAGTTCGGGACTATTGACATCCGAGAAAGCTATGGTTTCCTCAATATTTTTTCGGCTGTCGCCACTAAATAAATTTATGTTTTGCTCCCACATGTTGTAGATGCCTTGAAAGTCGTAGCCCATTCCAATTGGGAAACTCAAAGGACTTACGGTGAGCCCTAGCTTTTGCTCTACTTCGTCCATCAAATCAAAGGCGTCTTTTCCTTCTCGGTCGAGTTTGTTGATGAACACAATAATCGGAATGTTGCGCATGCGGCACACGGCCACCAATTTTTCAGTTTGTTCCTCGACCCCTTTGGCTACGTCAATTACCACAATTACGCTGTCAACTGCCGTAAGGGTGCGAAAGGTATCCTCGGCAAAATCCTTGTGCCCAGGCGTATCCAAAATGTTGATTTTGATGTCTTTGTAATTGAAAGCCAATACCGAAGTAGAAACCGAAATTCCACGTTGGCGCTCGATTTCCATAAAGTCGGAGGTGGCTCCTTTTTTGATTTTATTGTTTTTTACCGCACCGGCTTCCTGGATAGCTCCTCCAAACAACAATAATTTTTCAGTTAATGTGGTTTTACCGGCATCAGGATGGGAAATGATTCCAAAAGTGCGTCTTCGTAAAATTTCGTCAGTAAAGCTCATAATTGGATACTAATTGGCCGCAAAAATACTATTTTTTATATGGGAGAACGGTTGTTTTTGCGTCTATTTTTTGGCAAATAAATTTTTGTTAATAGTCCAGTCATTAGTTGTATAATCTATTTGAATTGTTATTTTTGTTCACCTAAAATTAAACACCTTAGGTAAATTTATTCCGTTTAGTAAAACAGTTAAAAATTAGCTTTTCCCATGAAACGTAAACCATTCATTTTACTCCTTTTTCTTTGTACACAATTTTCTGTTTTTGCACAAAACAAAGCAAACGATATCTTGTTTACAATTGATAATACGCCCTACTACACTAATGAATTTTTACGGGTGTACAACAAAAATTTAGACTTGGTTAAAGATGAATCCCAAAAAGACCTTACCCAATACTTGGAATTGTTTGTGGGCTATAAACTTAAAATTACCAAAGCCAACAAATTGGGTTTACAAAATGGCGAGGCCTACAAAAACGAATTGGCTTCCTACCGCACCCAATTATCAAAAAACTACTTAACTGATTCCAAAGTAACCAATGAATTGGTTGTAGAAGGGTATGAGCGTTCCAAAAAAGAAATCAAAGCGGCACATATTTTATTGTTAGTTGACGAAAATGCTGCACCAGCTGATACCTTAGTTGCCTTCAATAAAGCCAAAGAAATTAGAGAACGCGCCCTTAAAGGTGAAGATTTCGCCCAATTGGCTGTTGAGTTTTCTCAGGATCCATCCGTAAAAGAAAACAAAGGTGATTTGGGTTATTTTTCTTCTTTTCGTATGGTATATGCCTTTGAATCGGCAGCTTTCAAAACGGCTAAAGGTGCCATTTCCAATCCTGTGCGTACCCGTTTTGGATACCATCTAATCAAAGTGGAAGATGTACGTGATAACCGAGGTGAGGTGACCGTAGCCCACATTATGATCTTAAATCCCAAAGAAGATAAATCCGAAGATAAAGCTGCTGCCAAAACCAAAATTGACGACATCTATCAAAAATTACAACAAGGCGAAAAATTTGAAGAGTTAGCCAAACAGTTCTCAGAAGATAAATCATCTTCATCAAGAGGCGGTGTGTTGACTCGCTTTGGGTCTGGACAGTTGAGCGCTGAAGAATTTGAAAATACAGCATTTGGCTTAACCCAACAAAATCCAATTTCAACACCAATTCAAACCCGTTTTGGATGGCATATCATCAAATTAATCGAAAAACATCCGCTCAAGTCCTTCGACGAGATGAAAGCCGAATTGGAGAATAAAGTGGGTAAAGACGATCGTTCACGATTAATTACCAATTCGTTAAATGATAAACTGCAAAAAAAATATATGCCTAAACGCGAGGCCAAATTGTATGCGCAATTGGTAAAAGCGGTTACAGATGATTTTTATGAAAGCAAATGGGAAGTGCCAGTTAACAAAGCTTTTGCGGCTAAATTGCTAACGTTTGACAAAAAAATAATCAGTGGAGACGACTTTTTGGGTTATGTGAAAGACCAGCAAAAAGCGGGAATTAAAACCAAACCAATTGCTGCATTAGTTGATCAGTTATACAAACAATTCAGTGAAGAACAACTCACCAAATACTACACCGATAACTTGGAACAAGAGTTTCCAGAGTTTGCTACCGTAATGGAAGAGTACCGTGATGGTTTGTTGTTGTTTGATTTGATGGAAAAAGAAATCTGGGAAAAATCCAAAACGGATACTTTAGGTTTGAACTCTTTTTATGAAACGCGTAAATTCAATTACATGTGGAAAAACAGATTGGATGCGTTGGTGATTTCTTCTACATCAGCAGATGTAATGAAAAAAGCACAAAAACTGTTAAAAAAAGGAGTTAGTGCCGAAAAAATTAAAGAAACTCTCAACTCAAAGGAAAAAGTATTGGTGATGACCAATTCTGGAATTTTTGAAGAAGGAACCGACGCTTTACCTAAAAATGTACCTTTCCAAGTTGGAATAACTGAGATCACCAAAGAGGGAGAATATTATTTTATAACAAAAGTGAACAAGATTCTTCCCGAAACAGCCAAAACCTTAAGCGAATGTAAAGGCAAAGCCATCAATGATTATCAGCAATTTTTGGAGCAAAAATGGGTAGATGATTTGAAAGCAGAGTTTGCGGTTAAAATAAATCAAGACGTTTTTGATGCCGTTAAAAATCAGTTGAAAAAGTAATGTACAAGTTGCTGGGCATTTTTTTGCTGCTGGCATTGGCTTCCTGTAGCTTTTTCAAACCAGAGGCCAAATCTGAGGCGATTGCACGAGTAAATGATCAGTATTTGTTTCCAATTGATTTAAAGGGTTTAGTGCCTGAGGGAACAACAAAAAAAGACAGCACCAACATTGTACGTGATTTTATCAACCGCTGGGCAGCACAGGAATTGTTATTCAATGCGGCTGAGGTTAATTTAAGCAAGTCCAAAAAAGCTGATTTTGACGCCTTGATCAATCAATACAAGGTTGATTTGTACACCAAGGCCTATTTGGAAGAAATCGTTAAAAGATCGGTTGATACCTTTATTTCAGACGAAGAATTGAAGCGTTATTATGCAGTAAATAAGGATAACTTCAGGACAAATACCACTTTGGTGCGCCTGCGTTACATTCACTTGGACAAAACGAATCCGCGAATAGGCAGTATACAAAGTAAGTTCTTTGATTATAAAAAAAAGGATAAGAAATTTTGGTCTACCTATGCCATTCAATGTAAAAGTTATGCTTTGAATGATTCGGTTTGGGTGGGCATGGATCAAGTGTACGACAAGCTTCCTTTTATAAATACCGATAACAAAACCCAGTATATTGTTGGGGGTAAAAAAATCGAGTTTACTGTAGGCAACGAGGTGTATTTTGTGAAAATTGCACAGGTAATTGGCAAAAATCAAATAGGGCCTTTTGACTATGTAAAACCAACACTCAAAGAGGTAATTCTCAACAATAGAAAAACCGCACTAATTAAAAAATTTGAACAAGACATCACCGATGATGCCCTTAAAGATGAAAAATATGAGTTATACAAGAAATAGTGGGTTTTTATCTGTAATAATGTTATTTGTTTGTGTCTTCTCTGTTGTGGCACAAGAAATTAGTAAAGACACAGTTAAACCGGCATCGGCTGTACCAAACATGCGCCAAAAGATTGACGGTGTTATTGCTACAATTGGGGATTACAACATTTTAGATTCAGATATTGACAAGGCGTTTTTGGAAATGACAAGTCAAGGAAATTCCATTAAAGACTTTAGCCGTTGCCAAATGCTGGGTAAATTGATGGAAGAAAAATTGTATGCCCACCAAGCCATTCAGGATAGTATTGTGGTAACCGATGAAGAAGTGAAGTCCAAAATGGAGGAGCAATTGAGTTACATGATCGAGCAATTGGGCTCTATGGATAAGGTAATCAAGTACTTTAAAAAATCAACCGAAGAAGATTTTAGAACCGACTTGTTTGAGATCATCAAAATGAACAAGCTTACTTCAGCCATGCAAAAAAAGATTGTTGATGAGGTAGAGATTACACCAGAAGAAGTGCGTACATTTTTCAAGAAGATCCCGGAAGCAGACCTGCCTTTTTTTGGTGCCGAGCTCGAAGTTTCTCAAATTGTGGTGCAACCCAAAGTTTCGGATGCAGATAAGCAAAAAGTAATTGATCGGCTCAAAGAGTTCAAAAGCGAAGTGCTAGCGGGCTCTAGTTTTTCGACCAAGGCCGTATTGTACTCTCAAGATCCGGGCTCTAGTTCTAGTGGAGGTTACTACAAAATGAACAAAAAAACCCCATTTGTTAAGGAGTTTAAAGATGTGGCGTTTAGTTTGGGCGAAGGCGAAATTTCAGATCCCTTTGAAACTGATTTTGGATTTCATATTATATATGTAGAGAAAATTAGAGGGCAAGAAATCGAATTGCGTCATATTTTATTGGTTCCAACGGTTACCGATCAATCCCTTAAAGAAGCCAAAGAACGCATCTTGCAAATCAAAAAGAAAATTGAAGATAAATCCATATCCTTTGCCGATGCTGCGCGTGCGGAGTCTGATGAGAAAGAAACCAAAGCCAATGGCGGTGTATTGATTAATCCCAAAACACAGGATACGCATTTTGATTTAACCAAGATGGATCCTGCTTTTTATTCGCAAGTATCCAATTTAAAAGAAGGTGAAATTTCTGTGCCTATGATTGATACCGATCAATCCGGTAAGAAAAAATATAAAATTGTGATGGTTACTAACCGCATCAATGAGCATACAGCTGACTATGGCAAAGATTACCTCAAAATTAAAGACTTGGCTTTAAAAGAAAAACAAATCAATGCAATCGCCAAGTGGTCAGAGGAAAAAATTAAAGAAACCTACGTGAAAATCAATGGCGAATACCGTGATTGTGCGTTTACCAATAATTGGCTTAAAAAATAATTCTCAAAATCCAACTTTTATGTCAGACGTAGCGGCAATTCAACAATTAGTTGAGAAACGCCTTGCCTTAAAAACCGAAATTGCTAAAGTAATTGTAGGGCAAGACGAAGTTGTGGACCAAATACTACTCAGCGTTTTTTCTGGAGGCCATGCCTTGTTGGTTGGTGTTCCGGGCTTGGCCAAAACCTTAATGGTCAATACAATTTCACAGGCTTTGGGTTTACAATTTAAGCGTATCCAATTTACCCCCGACTTGATGCCCTCTGATATTTTAGGAAGTGAAATTTTGGATGAAAATCGCCAATTTAAATTCATCAAAGGGCCTATTTTTTCCAACATCATTCTAGCCGACGAGATCAACCGTACGCCGCCCAAAACCCAAGCTGCTTTGTTAGAAGCCATGCAAGAACGCGCCGTTACCATTGCAGGTCACAACTATAAATTGGATTTGCCTTATTTTGTATTGGCCACGCAAAATCCAATTGAACAAGAAGGAACCTATCCGTTGCCTGAAGCGCAATTGGATCGCTTTATGTTTTCGATTAAATTGGATTATCCATCTTTTGCTGAGGAAGTAGCCGTTGTAAAAAGCACAACAGCTTCGCACAACCCAACAATCAATCCACTATTTGAAGCCCAAGAAATTATTGATTTTCAGCAGCTTATTCGTCGCGTTCCCGTTGCTGATAATGTAATTGAATATGCCGTGACCTTAGTGAGTAAAACTCGCCCGGCTAATTCCTTGGCCAACGAATTTGTGAATACCTACATCGATTGGGGTGCAGGACCACGTGCTTCTCAAAACTTAATTTTGGCTGCCAAGGCTCATGCTGTTTTTGCAGGGAAATACTCTCCAGACGTTGAAGATGTGAAAGCGGTTGCAATTGGTATTTTGCGTCATCGCGTTGTAAAAAATTACAAAGCAGATGCCGAAGGAATTTCAATAGAACAAATTATCTCCTCTTTGTTTTAGTCCTTATTATTTCGAAATTGGCAATAAAATACCTTTAAATTATTGATTTCGTATTAATAAAGGTGTTTATTCGTTTTTTAATGCATAGAATGTATTGAAATGTCAAATTTTGAAATAATTATCTTATAAAAACCTATTTTCAATAAAAATCTTTCAGTCTTTTGGGTGGAATTGTCTAAATTTGCGACAAACAAATAAATCCAACTTCATTATGGCTTTTGATATTGAAATGATTAAAAAGGTCTATGCTAATATGACCGCTCGTGTGGATCACGCACGAACCATCGTGGGACGTCCCTTAACCCTTACTGAAAAAATTCTATACAACCATTTGTGGGAAGGAATGCCTTCACAGGCGTTTAGTCGCGGAATCGATTATGTTGATTTTGCTCCCGATCGCGTAGCTTGTCAAGATGCTACTGCCCAAATGGCCTTGCTGCAATTTATGCATGCCGGAAAACCCAAAGTGGCTGTGCCCACAACTGTACACTGTGATCACTTAATTCAAGCAAAAGTAGGTGCAAAAACTGATTTGGCTGTAGCCAATTCACAATCCAAAGAAGTATTTGACTTTTTGTCGTCGGTGTCTAATAAATACGGTATCGGTTTTTGGAAACCAGGTGCAGGGATTATTCACCAAGTGGTTTTAGAAAATTATGCCTTTCCAGGCGGAATGATGATCGGAACCGATTCACATACGGTAAACGCTGGTGGATTGGGTATGTTGGCCATTGGAGTAGGAGGAGCTGATGCCGTTGACGTGATGTCAGGCATGGCCTGGGAATTGAAATTCCCTAAACTAATAGGTGTAAAATTGACCGGAAAATTAAACGGTTGGACAGCACCCAAAGATGTCATTTTACGTGTGGCCGATATCTTAACTGTAAAAGGAGGAACTGGAGCCGTAGTAGAATACTTTGGCGAAGGAGCCATCAATATGTCGTGTACCGGAAAAGGAACCATTTGTAATATGGGTGCCGAAATTGGTGCGACCACTTCTACTTTTGGGTATGACGATTCGATGCGTCGCTACTTGGCTTCTACTGGACGTCAAGATGTGGTTGATGCCGCTGATGCGGTTGCGCCTTATTTAACTGGAGATCCAGAAGTATATGCGAATCCAGAAATGTATTTTGATCAGTTAATCGAAATTAATTTATCAGAATTAGAACCCTATATCAACGGACCATTTACCCCAGATCGCGGAACGCCGGTTTCTCAAATGAAAGCAGAAGCAGCCAAAAACGATTGGCCTTTAAAAGTAGAGTGGGGATTAATTGGTTCGTGTACCAATTCATCCTATGAAGATATGGCGCGCGCGGCCTCTATTGTAGAACAAGCCGTAGCACATGGCATCACACCCAAAGCCGAATTTGGAATTAATCCGGGTTCAGAGCAAGTTCGTTATACCATAGAAAGAGACGGCATCATTGCCACTTTCGAAAAAATGGGAACCAAAGTATTTACCAATGCGTGTGGCCCTTGTATCGGACAATGGGATCGTGAAGGTGCCGACAAAGGCGAAAAAAATACCATCGTACATTCGTTCAACAGAAACTTTTCTAAGCGTGCCGATGGAAACCCCAATACACATGCGTTTGTAACCTCACCTGAGATGGTTGCCGCTTTGGCCATTTCTGGAGATTTGTCGTTCAATCCATTAACGGATACCTTATTAAATGACAAAGGTGAAGCTGTAAAATTGCTTCCTCCATCAGGTGATGAATTGCCAAGCAAAGGATTTGCAGTTGAAGATGCCGGATTCCAAGCACCTGCCGAAGACGGAAGTGGCGTGCAAGTGGTGGTTTCTGAATCATCCGATCGTTTGCAATTGCTAGCCCCATTTGAGGCCTGGGACGGAAAAAATATCACCGGTGCCAAATTGCTTATCAAAGCTTTTGGTAAATGTACCACTGACCACATTTCTATGGCTGGGCCTTGGTTGCGTTTCCGCGGTCATTTGGATAACATTTCAAACAATATGTTAATTGGTGCGGTGAATGCGTTCAATGACAAAGCCAATTCGGTAAAAAATCAATTAACTGGAAATTACGATACCGTGCCTGCTGTACAGCGTGCCTACAAAGCTGCTGGCGTTTCATCTATCGTGGTGGGCGATCACAATTATGGCGAAGGATCATCAAGAGAACACGCGGCGATGGAGCCTCGTTTCTTGGGTGTGAAAGCCGTTTTGGTAAAATCATTTGCCCGTATTCACGAAACCAACTTGAAAAAACAAGGAATGTTGGCTTTGACGTTTGCCAATGAAGCCGATTACGATAAAATCCAAGAGAACGACAGCATTGATTTTATTGATTTGGTAGATTTTGCTCCGGGCAAGCCACTTACTTTAGTGTTTACGCATGCGGATGGTTCAAAAGACAGCATCTTGGCCAATCATTCGTATAACGATAGCCAAATTGGTTGGTTTGTAGCTGGATCAGCACTTAATTTAATTGCGGCCGCTAGCTAATTAGTACATCAATTCTTTTAAATACAAGCCTCTGCTTTGGTAGGGGCTTTTTTTATGCCTTGTTAATGGCTGTTAAACCAATGGTCTTTTTTATATCTTTAGCCAATCGACCAATTTCTAATCAAAAAATATAAGCATGGAAAACAAACCCGAAGAATTTAAAAAAGAATTAGGACTTTTAGACGGCACCATGTTGGTTGTGGGTTCTATGATTGGTTCAGGTATATTTATCGTTAGTTCCGATATTGTACGACAAGTTGGCTCTGCTGGATGGCTCATAGGTGTCTGGGTTTTGTCGGGTTTAATTACGGTGATGGCAGCGGTGAGTTATGGCGAATTGAGTGCCTTGTTTCCCAAAGCCGGCGGACAGTATGTCTATCTAAAAGAAGCCTACGGAAAACGCATTGCCTTTTTATATGGATGGAGCTTTTTTACCGTAATACAAACCGGAACAATTGCTGCTGTAGGTGTGGCTTTTTCTAAATTTGCGGCCTATTTATTCGCCCCATTTAGTGATGAAAATGTGTTGTTTACGCTGGGTATGTTCAAATTTAATGCGGCTCAATTCGTTTCGATAGTCACGATTATTTTGTTGACTTATTTAAATAGCAAAGGCGTAAAAAACAGCAAGGTTTTACAAACCATACTCACTGTAATCAAAATTTTATCCTTGGCAGGCTTGATTGTTTGCGGTTTATTATGGGCAGGCAACGCCGAAATTTGGAATGCCAATTGGGCACATGCGTGGGATACTCAATCGTATGTAAAAGATTCAGCAAGTTGGTTGCCTGTAAGCGGCGTAGCCCTAATTACCGGAGTAGCTGCAGCGATGGTGGGTTCCTTGTTCTCGAGTGATGCTTGGGTAGGCGTAACCTTTATCGCAGGCGAAATGAAGAACCCCAAACGTAACGTGGGCTTGAGTTTGTTTTTAGGTACATTGACTGTGAGTGTAATTTATGTATTGGCCAATTTGATGTATTTGGCTGTAATTCCCTTGGATGGAATAGCAACTGCTCCTTCAGATCGGGTAGCCGTAGTGGCATCGCAAGCTATTTTTGGTCACATAGGCACCTATGTAATTGCCTTAATGATTATGGTATCTACCTTTGCCTGTAACAACGGATTGATTATGGCCGGGGCAAGAGTGTATTATACCATGGCACAAGACAAATTGTTCTTTAAACAAGCCGCTCATTTAAACGCATCACAGGTTCCGTCCTGGGCATTATGGGCACAATGTTTCTGGGCTTCACTATTATGTTTAACCGGAAAATATGGTGATTTGCTCGATTTTGTAGTAATCATTGTGTTGATTTTTTACATTCTTACTATCTACGGTATTTTTATTTTACGCAAAAAACTGCCCGATGCCGAACGGCCTTATAAAGCACTTGGCTATCCATTTGTTCCGATGCTGTATATTGTTTTAGCCAGTGCTATCTCTATTGCCTTATTGGTTACCAAAACAAATACCTGTGGCTGGGGAGTACTCATCATGTTGCTCGGTTTGCCGGTTTATTATCTAACCAAACCCAAAGAATAAGTACAAAAGAATCCGGTGAATTTCATCGGATTTTTTTTGCCTTAAAAAAATTCTAAATACAACAAAGCCACTGCGGTGCTTGTCATGATAACCAAGGTGAGCAGGCCAAAAAAATTGGTTGATTTGGAATTGGTATAAGTACCCATTACCGTTTTGTTGTTGCAAATGTGCAGGATAATGGCGATTAAAACCGGTGCTGTTAGTCCATATAAAATAGCCGAATAAATTAAGGCCTGTAAAGGCGAAATGCCAATATAATTTAGCGATAAGCCTAAAAGTAGAGAAACAATAATGATCATGTAAAAGGGTTTGGCTTCGTTAAATTTATTATCTAGGCCTTCTTTCCAACCAAATGTTTCACAAAATATATACGAAAGAGAGCCACTCAAAACAGGTATCGCAATAAAGCCGGTACCAATAATTCCAATTGCAAAGAGTAGATAAGCAAAATTACCTGCTATGGGTTGCAGGGCTTTGGCTGCTTGTTCTACTGTATCAATCTGGTGAATGCCCGAGTTATACAATACGGTGCCCGTTGTAAGGATAATGAACCAAGCCACTAAACCTGAAAAACCCATCCCAAAATCAACATCTTGTTTCATGTCGCTAATGATTCGTTTGTTGACAATGAGGTGTTTTTTGTGTTGCTTCATTTCTTCTACTTCCATTGTAGCTTGCCAAAAAAATAAATAAGGCGAAATGGTTGTTCCCAAAATACCAACAAGTATTCCAATAAATGCTTTGTTGAATTCAATGGTTGGAATAAATGTAGATTGAAAAATAAGCAACCAATCTTGCTTGTATAAAAAAGGAACTACAAAATAAACCAGCAGCACAATACACAAGTATTTGAGTAGTGCAGTTATTTTTCGGTAAGGTAGGTACACAATTGAAACTACGAGGAGTATGGTGAATAATACACTAAAATACGAAGCGTCGATACCAGGAAAAAGTAAATTTCCTACCGCGCCCATTCCAGCAATGTCAGCCCCTATATTTAATACAATGGCCGGAAAACTAAAGAGCAACATGAGGTATAATACGGGTTTAGAGTAGTATTTCTTGAGTGTGCCTGTTAAGCCCTGCGAAGTGACTAAACCAATGCGAGCACACATTTCTTGCATGACAGCCATGAGTGGAAATGACAACAGTATTACCCACAAGGTACTCAATCCATATGCTGCACCTGCTTGCGAATAGGTGGCTATGCCCGAGGGATCATCGTCGCTTGAGCCAGTAATGAGTCCCGGGCCAATTTTTTTCCAAAAACGAGAAATACGATTGGGCTTCATGGGATATTTATTTTATTTACAGCTGGTAACCAAGGGTGAATTTGGCCAAACCATTGCGCACATCAACCACAGCGCCAGTGGGTTCGTACGTATAATTGAGCAAGGTACTCATGCCTTGAAAAACGCCAAATTCAAAAAACAATCGGTGTATTGTAAAGCCAGTTCCTACATTAAGCCCCAATTCTATTTTGGCAGGAATAGTACCCACATAAACCCCACTGCATTTTTGCTGAAGCAAGAATCCAAGTTGTGGTCCGGTAATCAAATAGAATTTTTTGCCAAACTTAAAGTCGAGGGGAATGTTCAGGTAATCGAGTTGGTAATCCAAATCGGTAAGTTCTGTAGAGAATTCGCTGTTGTCTGAAGTTTTGCTGCGGTCACCTTGTTGCGAATAGATCAGTTTGGGTCTAAAACTGATTTTAGGTGTTAATTCAAATTCAGCGAGGGCGCCCAATTGAATTGCTATTGTGTTTTCTCCCCCAATTTGTCCGGCAAAGCCATCGGTGAAATAAGAATAGTTTACGCCAGTAAATACGCCAAATTTAGGCTGTGAATAGGCCATACAACAGTACAAACAGATCAGGAATTGAACGCCTTTTTTCATTTCAAATAGTTTACTAAAAGATTTTAAAATTACATAAAAAAATCCGTTACAAGAACGGATTTTAAAGGGATGGATTCTATTTTAGTAATAGGTGTATCTGCGCACTTTGGCAATGTATTTGGCCAATCGAATCACTTGGTGGCTATAACCGTATTCGTTGTCATACCAGATGTACAATACGACATTTTTGCCGTCGGCTGAAACAATTGTGGCGTTGCTGTCATAAATCGAGGGTGCCGAGGTGCCAATAATGTCTGAGGAAACCAATTCGTTGTTTAGGGAGTATTTGATTTGTTCTACCAATTCGCCTTCCAAAGCATATTTTTTCATGATCGAATTGATTTCCTCTACCGAGGTTGGTCTTGATACTTCCAAATTCAACACCACCAACGATCCATTTGGAACTGGCACGCGAATGGCATTCGAAGTGAGTTTTCCGGTCAACGAAGGCAAAGCTTTGGCTACCGCCGATCCCGCGCCCGTTTCGGTAATTACCATATTTAATCCAGCTGCTCTCCCGCGTCGGTATTTCTTGTGCATATTATCGACTAAATTTTGGTCGTTGGTGTAGGCATGTATGGTTTCTAAATGCCCTTTTACCACCACCAATGTATCTTCAATGGCCTTCAATACAGGTGTTATGGCATTAGTGGTACAAGAGGCAGCCGAGAACAAGTCCAGTTTATCTGGGTTATAATCCAAGTGGTTTACTCCGTGCACTATGTTGGGCATGCCTTTTCCGGGAGCGGTAAGCAATACTTTGGCAACCCCTTTTGATTTTAAATGTCGTGCAAGTGCTTCTTCAGTAGTAAACGCGCCCGTATTGTCAATCACCAGGGCGTTGTCAAATCCATAAGCGGTATAATCAATTTCTTCAGGCGTTGCAGCTGCAATCATGTGGACGGTTGTGCCGTTAATGCTGAGTGTATTATTTGCTGCATCAGCCACAACTGATCCTTCAAAATCGCCGTGGATTGAATCGTAACGCAACAAGGATGCTCTTTTTTCTAAAGTTACAGCATCGTTTTTATCACGCGTAACGATGGCTCGTAGGCGCAACTGTGTGCCTTTTCCGGTTTTTGACATCAACTCTCTCGCCAATAATCGGCCAATTCGACCAAAACCATACAAAACCACATCTTTGGGTTCGTTATTTTTAAAGTCTTGGGCTTTTTTTAATTTGGTCAACACAAAGCCAGTGGCGTTGTTGTGTTTGTTGTCGCCTTTGTGGAATTCGTAGGTAAGTTTGCCAATATCGAGTTTGGCTGGAGGTAAGTTTAATGAGTAGATTGCCTTAGCAATTTCAACCGAGTCAAAAATTGAAATGGGTTTGCCCACAAATTCGCCGGCATAGTCATGTAAATTCAATATTTCACTCACGTTGAGGTTGAGTAATTGGTTGCGAAACAATACCATCTCGATGGATTTGTCGTACCACAAATCGCTAATTATTTTAATTAATTCTACGCCTGCTCGACGTCTGCTCGACTGAAAGGCGATTTCTTTTTCGTAGGCACTAAGTGTACTCATAAAGGATGAAAATTATCGTTTTTTTTTGAATTAGAATGCGGCAAAAGTATCGATTTCAATCGATTTCGTAAAGAATTTACTGCGTTTTTTTTGAGGTAAAAAATTGCAATAAAAAAAGGCCTATTGTTTTGCAATAGACCTTTTAAAAATCAAGAATTAACCTTAAATAATAATGCGAATGCGTTGACCAAACTTGTTGAGCATTTCAATGCTGATGCTTTGGTTTTCGTCTTTTTTGTTTAAAATTCGAGAAGCCGATTCCACATCATTCACTGGAGCATTGTCAATGCTTAAAATGATGTTGCCTTTTAGTTCTTCGTAATAAGGCTTTAAATTGTCATTGGTGATCTCTTTGATTTTAACCCCCGAATCAATGCGGAACTTTTTCTTGTCGGCCGCATCAATGTTTTCCATTTCAATGCCTTTGAATTCGGTATTAAATAATTCGTTTTTGGTAAGTACTACAGTGGCTGTCATTGATTTTCCTGCACGTACAAAAGTTACCAGTACTTTATCATTGGGTCGTTTGGTGTTGATGTAACCCGAAAGTTCGGCATAGGTAGATACCGTTTGGTTGTCTATTTTTTTGATGATGTCACCTTTGGTTAAGCCCGCTTTTTCGGCACCCGAATTTTTGGTCACTTTTTTAATGTAAAAGCCTTCGGTTTCGCTTACGCCTAGATCTTTAGAGGCATTCCCGTTGAGTTCGCCGCCTTCAACGCCCAAAATTCCACGTTGTACATTGCCAAATTCCATGATGTCCTCAATGATTTTTCGGGTAATGTTAGACGGCACTGCAAACGAATACCCAATATAGGAGCCTGTTTGTGACGAAATCATGGTGTTGATTCCGATTAATTCACCGCGATTATTTACCAAAGCCCCGCCGCTATTTCCAGGATTTACGGCTGCATCGGTTTGAATAAAGGATTGTATCCCGTTGGTGTCTAAGTTTCTTGCTTTGGCCGATACGATTCCTGCTGTTACGGTAGAGGTTAAATTGTATGGATTTCCAACTGCCAAAACCCACTCCCCAATTTTTACCGCATCCGAGTCGGCAAATATCGAGTAAGGCAGTTTTTCATTGGCTTCAATTTTGAGTAGCGCGATATCCATTTTGGAATCGGTGCCCACTAGTTTGGCCTTGTATGTTTTTTTATTATTGAGGGTGATTTCAATTTCGGAGGCATCTTTTACCACGTGGTTGTTGGTTACTATGTATCCGTCCTCCGAGATGATTACGCCCGATCCAGTACCAACCTGTTCTTGTTGTTGCATTTGTCCGCCTTGAAATCCGTAGAAAAAATCCATCAACGGATTGGAAACCGTGCGAAAGGAAACGTTTTTTACGTGCACCACGGTGTGTATGGTTTTATCGGCTGCTTCGGTAAAATCGAGCACTTCATTGCTCAGCCCAACGGTTCTTCCATAGTTTGCGGGCGCTTGGGTAACGATGCTTTTATTGGTAAATAAGCTGTTGTCGTCTAGAAATACTTTGTACCCTGCCAAGGTGGTTACCCCACTTAAAAGAGCTACTAAAACTAATTTTGAATTGCTGTTCATGTTAATCATTTTTAGGTTATTTGTTATTTCACGAACGTAAAATTAGAAAAGTTATGATTGGCCAAAAACAGTTTAACGCTCGTTTAACAGCCCTTAACGTTTTATTAGTAGTTCTGTTTTGTGTTGATTTGCCCGCTGCTATTTGCTTATAATTTGTACATTTGTTTGCATTTGAAACCACTATGAAAATTCCCTTTTACAAATACCACGGCACCGGCAACGACTTTATCTTAATGGATAATCGAGCGGGTATGTTTCCCAAACTGGCACACGAATGGATTGCCCAACTTTGTCACCGCAATTTTGGGATAGGAGCCGATGGTTTAATTCTATTGGAGGAAAATAGTCCGGGTCAATTTACTATGGTCTATTACAATTCCGATGGGAATTTGAGTTCCATGTGTGGCAATGGCGGACGCTGTTTTGTGGCCTTTGCCAAACAACTGGGATTGATAGAAAATGAAATGCATTTTGATGCCCCCGATGGAGCTCATTTTGCTCAATTTACTTCAGCAGGTGAGATTGCCTTGCAGATGAAATCCGTTGAAGATATTGCAGTTCACCCAAATTATGTATTCCTCAATACCGGCTCACCGCATCATGTACAAGTGGTTCAGGACTTGGCTACCTTTTCGGTAGTTAAAGAAGGGGCAGCCATTCGCTATGGCGAATTATATGGAGCTGCAGGATCTAATGTGAATTTTGTGGAGCCTGTTTCGACTACTTCATTTGCCGTGCGCACCTACGAACGCGGCGTAGAAAACGAAACGTTGTCTTGCGGAACAGGCGTCACCGCTGTGGCCATTGCCATGCATAAATTAAAGCATACTACATCGTCATGTATTCAATTACAGACTCCAGGTGGATTATTGACCGTTTCGTTTGTTGAAAATCAGGGAGTATACGAGCAAGTTTGTTTGCAAGGTCCCGCCACATTTGTGTTTTCGGGCGAACTCTCAACTCCGCATTAGCATGAAAACCTTGCAGAATCAAACGCTTTATTTGCGGGCACTCGAGCCCGAAGATTTGGATTTTATTTACCAAATCGAGAACGATGAAACCGTATGGGAAATCAGCCACACCAAAACACCCTATAGCCGATTTTTAATTCGTCAATATTT
>JBJOOG010000004.1:0-10949 GCA_046051465.1 Bacteroidota bacterium
ACCGCCGTGCACTCGGGCTTTGGTTTGGGCTTTGAACGTTTGGTGCTTTTTGTAACGGGCATGAGCAACATTCGCGACGTGATTCCGTTTCCTAGAACACCGCAAAACGCCGAATTCTAAATACAATTCGAAAAATTACGGGTTATGTAACCCTTTGAATAGTGCCTTTACTTTTTTTTAAACCGTTCAATACCTGTGATTAAACAATTTCTACATCTTAAACTCGCGCAAAAATTATCGCCTCAGCAAATTCAGCTGATGAAGTTAATTCAATTGCCTACGCAGGCATTTGAGCAGCGATTGAAGGAAGAAATGAATGAAAATCCGGCGCTCGAATCGGGCAAAGAAGAAGACGAAATTTACGAGGCCGATGAATTTGAAACCAATGAATTTGACGACTATGATGATGCGTCCAACATTGATACCGATGACATCAGCATTGATGATTACTTGAGCAACGATGAAATTCCCGATTACAAACTACAAGCCAACAACTACGCCGAAGAAGACCAACGCGAATCGCCACTCTCGGCAGCGCTGAGTTTTCATCAGGACTTGGTGGCGCAACTCAATACCTTTATTTTATCGGACGAAGAGCGGGAAATTGCCGAATTTTTGGTGGGTAGTATCGACGAAATGGGTTACATCCGCCGTAGTTTGGCTGATATTGTAGATGATTTGGCCTTTACGCAAGCCATCTACACCGACGAAAAAACCGTGGAGCGCATCTTGCACATCGTTCACGAATTGGAACCCGCAGGCATTGGCGCACGCGATTTGCAGGAATGTTTGCTGTTGCAACTCAAACACAAAACGCCTACCGAATCGATTGACTTGGCCATTGGTATTTTGGGGCAGCAATTTGATTCCTTTACCAAAAAGCACTACGACAAACTGCAGGCCAAATTTGGCATAACTGCCGAGCAACTCAAAAAAGCCATACACGAAATAGAGCGACTCAATCCCAAGCCCGGTGGCTCGTACCAAGGCAGCTACAAAATTACCGAAACCATAGTGCCCGATTTTATGATCCGCATCGTTGACGGCGATTTAGAACTCACGTTAAATGGCCGAAATGCGCCCAGCTTGCATGTCTCGAAAGATTACCAAGACATGATGCAAACCTATAAATCGGCGCGGGAAAAATCGTCAGCTCAAAAAGAAGCAGTGCAATTCATCAAACAAAAATTGGACTCGGCCAAATGGTTTATAGACGCCATAAAGCAACGGCAAGAAACGCTTTTGGTGACCATGAATGCCATTATGCAGTACCAACACGAGTACTTTTTAGAAGGCGATGACAGCAAGATTAGACCCATGATTCTCAAAGACATTGCCGATCGCGTTGGTCTAGACATCTCGACGGTTTCGCGGGTGGCCAACAGCAAGTATGTCGAAACGCCCTACGGCACCAAATTGATCAAGGAATTTTTCTCGGAAGCCATGAAAAACGATCAAGGCGAAGAAATATCAACCTTAGAAATCAAGAATATTTTGCAAACGGTCATTCGCGAAGAAGACAAAAGCAAACCCTTACCCGACGATCAATTGGTTGAAATACTCAAAGAAAAAGGCTATCCAATTGCCCGCCGAACCATTGCCAAATACCGCGAACTACTCGATATTCCTGTGGCGCGTTTGCGCAAAAAAATATAAGTATGGTGAATAAGCCCAACCCTTTTTTGGTGGCCATATCCTATATCTTTCATCCGCTGTTTATTCCGCTGATGGGAACCCTCATTTATTTGGCCATTAGTCCTATTCAGTACAGCCAGGCACAGATACTTTTTTTGTGTTTACAAGTAAGTTTACTCACTATTTTTATTCCGTTGGCCCTATACTTTTGGCTCAAAACAGTAGGGAAAGCGGATTCGGTAATGCTCCAAAAAGTGGATCAACGCAGAATTCCTTTATTCATCAGTTGCATCTTATTGTATTTATTGGCATTCAAAAGTATTACGGAATCAATCTTGCCCGAATTGCATTATTTTATTTTGGGTGGACTACTGAGCAACATCTTCACGTTTTTGTATTTGTTTATGAAAGTAAAAGCAAGCATTCACCAAATGGGAATTGCAGCCTTGAGTTGTTTTGTGATGGGGTTAAGTGCACATTACCAAGTAGACCTTACCTACGGCATTGCGGTTTTGCTTTTGCTAAATGGCTTGGTGGCTTCCTCTCGCTTGGCGATGCAAGCACATACCTACACCGAATTGGCCATTGGATTTGGGTTAGGTGCCATTCCGCAACTGGCCTTGTGGTGGGTTTGGTTATAAAATATAAAATTGCAAGCCCAAATGAAGCGCTTGCAGACCAATGGTTTGATCTTGTATGGTCGCGCTTTTGGCCAGCAATGGCGTAAGGCCGTAATAGCCATAAAAATTCCAGGTGTTGTAGCCCATGGCCAAGTAAACCCCAAATTGTACCTTATTAAAATCGGGATTGTTTTTGATGATCACGTTGGATTGTCCATCGGTAAATTGCGACCGCGACGCCAAAAGATAACTCAACTTAAGCCCACTGTAAATACGCCAAAACTTATGGCTTTCGGGCGTTGAAGTGCGCCAACGAAACTCAATGGGTAGATCGAGCAAGTAGTGATCAATTTTATTTTTACTGTAGTAGGTCCCGCTTGGAATGATGCTATAAATGGGCTGCGATGCAGTGCCGTTAATCGATAAATTTTGGTGGTAGTTTTGGTATGAAATGCCCAATCCTGGCGCAATGGCTATGGTTCGGTCGCGATTGATGGGAAAATCACGCAAAACACCAGCAAAAAAACCAGTCGAAATTTTGTCTTGTGAAAAAGCGGTTGGTGAATTACTTACAATGTTGTAGGTCACTCCAATATAAAACTGATCCTCCCGATACAACGAATCCCGTTGAATCATGGGATAAGGCAATTCCAATTCCTGCTCTTGTGCAAACAAAGCAAGCTGAACCATGCAGAATACAAAAAGTAGTGATTTTTTCATGTGCGAATTGAGTGGGTTAAATGTAAGAAAAAAAATAAGGAGAGGAAATTTGTTTGATAGGGGGATTACCTGCGGTGATCCCCGGCAGGGGGAACTGTCATCGTTTGCAATGCACGCATTACATGCGGCATTTTTTATGCCTTTGTTGCTTTTCCAAAACGAAGTTTTGGGGCGCAAAATTTCCAAATTTATAGTTGGGATTACCTCCAAAAATCAAAGATTTTCTGCGGTGATCCCGGGAGGGGGGACTGATATCGTTTGCAATGCACGCTTTTCAAGCGGCATTTTTTATGCCTTTGTTGCTTTTCCAAAACGGAGTTTTGGGGCGCAAAAAGGCATAAAAAATGCTCCCTAACGGGAGCATTGCAAACGATGCAGAGAGGATGGGATTCGAACCCACGATGCAGTTGCCCACATACAAACTTTCCAGGCTTGCTCCTTCAACCACTCGGACACCTCTCTAGGAAATTGTGGGTGCAAATAACCGCATTTTTTTTCAGTAAGTAAAACGAAACAGGGTATTTTTTAGGTCAATTCGCCGCGCAAAGAGGTTTCAAAAATGGTTTTGAAAACCGCCGGATCAACTTGCTGACCCAATAAGTACATGAGTTTGGTAATGGCGGCTTCGGTAGTGATGTCTTTGCCCGAAATAACCCCAATTGATTTGAGCTGCGTACTGGTTTCGTAATCGCCCATGCGAACACTGCCGCCCGCACATTGGGTGACGTTGACAACCTGAAGTCCATTGGCTATGGCTTTTTGTAGGGCGGATATAAACCATTCAGCTGTCGGGGCATTGCCCGAACCATAGGTTTCTATAACCACACCTCTTAAATTGGGAATAGTTAGTATGGCATTCAATACTGTTTCGTTGAGCCCGGGAAACAATTTTACAATCGCCACATTAGAGTCGAGCTCGGTGTGAATGCTCAACTTTTTAGAAGTTGAATGAAACAACAATTCTTCGCTTACTTTTAAATGCACACCCGATTCGGCAATGGCCGGATAATTGGGTGAGGTAAACGCATTAAAATGTTCGGCGTTGATTTTGGTGGTGCGGTTGCCACGGTATAATTTGTATTCAAAATACAGACACACTTCTTGAATGACCGGCTTGTTTTTGCGTTGCAAAGCAGCAATTTGAATCGCAGTAATGAGGTTTTCTTTGGCATCGGTACGCAAATCACCAATAGGCAATTGAGAGCCGGTAAACACCACGGGTTTGGATAAATTCTCCAACATAAAACTCAAAGCCGCTGCCGAATACGACATGGTATCTGAACCGTGTAGAATTACAAAGCCGTCAAATTGCTCGTAATGGTCTTGAATGAGCTGGGCAATTTGCACCCATTTATCAATGGCCATGTTGGATGAATCGATAGGCGAGGCAAATGACAAGGTTTCAATCTCGCAAGCCAATTGGTTGAGTTCAGGAATCTTATCTAGGAGTTGATCAAAATCGAAGGCCTTTAGTGCGCCTGTAGCAAAATCCTTCATCATGCCGATGGTGCCACCGGTGTATATCAACAAAATAGTTGGCTTAGTTCCCATGCTGATATTTTCGTTTATTGACAACTGGATTGGCATACATGGCCAAGATTCCTTGTACTTCAAACTCACTTTGCGAATCAATGCGTTTTTCTAAACGACGCTCAAAAACGGCTTTTTCAATATCTGTGTACTCTGAAGAATAAGTTGTAGTTCCGTGCAACAAATCATAAGCGATGTAATTGGTGGGCCATAATTTGTATGAGGTAAGGATCGAATCGTCAATGGCTTGGGCCATGGCTTGAATTTGCTTGTTGGAATTGTCAAATTCGTGTTTTATGTGATCCAATTCGTGGTCCAAGACATCGCCAACGTGAATGTGTATACGTTTTTTTTGTCCCATGATGCCACTTAAAAGCGTCATGAAATCTTCGTTTTTTTCTTTGATGTAAATCTCGTTGTTGGCTTCGGCCTTGAGTTGTGGCATTTTTAAGGCATCTGTCGGATCGTATTCGTAAGAAATAGAAACCGGAACCACCTTGATTTTCTTGAAGTAATCCATCAAATTTGGTTCATCAGCTGCCATCGATAACATCTTCAACACGCCCGGGTGCGTGGCGTCATTGCCGTCTTTGGTTCGGCCTTCGCGTTGGGCAATCCATACCGAACGGTTTTCGCGCAGCAACAATTGACCAATGTATTCGGACATCAATTTGGAACTTTGCAACAATTCTCTGGGAGACAATCCGCGGAGTACCAAGAAATTGCGGTTGAGTTTGGCCAAGGTCAATAAAAATGCCTTTTTTACCAAATTGTCCCCAATTGCCGAGGCTGTCATCACCAAACCGTGCTCAAACAAAGCCGCATTGAGCAATGACGTATCTAAAATAATATCGCGGTGATTGGATATAAATATATAAGACGTATTTTTTTCGAGTTTCTCAAAGCCCGAAGTGGTCAAGCCGTCGGAGCTTTTTTCGAGTACTTTTTGAATGGATTGGTAAATGAAATTGCATTGAAAATCGCGAATGGAATGCGTTTTTAGCAACTGTTCCTTCCAAACCTCATCGGCTAGGGTTGGAAAAGTGAAATTCATCAAGGCTTTCATCATCGGATGGTTTACTGACGAACGAATTCCCTCATTAATTTCAGCATCATAAAACGGTCGAATTGAGTCAAATTTTTGCATTTTCATTCCCTTTTGTCGGTTACAAATGAACAAAAATTTTATGAATATGCAGGGCTTTTTGGCGCTTAAATGCCAAAGACCGCTTTTGAATTTTGCGTGGTTACTTGGGCTATTTCATTCATGCTAAGCCCATAGATTTCGGCCAATTTTTGAGCAACCAAAGGGATGTAGGCGCTTTCGTTTCGCTTCCCTCGATGTGGAACTGGTGATAAATAAGGCGCGTCGGTTTCAAGCACCAAATGTTCGAGTGGGATGTCGTGCAAAAACTGATCAATCTTGCCGTTTTTAAAGGTAACCACTCCCCCTATTCCCAGTTTCATGTTGTAGGAAATGGCTTGTAACGCCTGCTCTTTTGTTCCGGTAAAGCAATGGAAAATGCCAAACAAATCGGGGCCTTTTTGCGACTCCAAGACGTCAAAGATTTCGTCAAAGGCGTCGCGGCAATGAATAACAATGGGCAGTTTGTACTTTTTGGCCCATTGAATTTGGGTCGTAAAGGCTATTTTTTGCTCCTCCAAATGGGTTTTATCCCAGTACAAATCAATGCCAATTTCGCCAATGGCATAGAATTTTCGGGCAGCCAATTGTTTTTCTACGTGGGCTAATTCGTCTTGGTAATTATCCTTAACGTAAGTGGGATGCAAGCCCGTCATCAGGAAAACCTCATTTGGATAATTCGCCTCTAAGGCATACATGGAATCCGTACAGCTTGAATCTATCGCCGGTACAAAAAATCGATTCACGCCAGCCGCTAAAGCGCGTTGCATCATATCGGCTTGGTCGTCCTGAAATTCTTCGCTGTATAAATGGGTATGGGTGTCGGTAAATGCCATATTTGCTTGAAATGAGCTGTATTATTCGTTGACTTCTTTGGCGGTTGCGTTCAAATTTTTTCGGTGTTTGCGCAAGGTATAAAACGCAATAATGGTGCTGGCGAGCATGATGATGCTAGCCAATATAAAAGGAGCACCGGGCAACAAAACAGGCGCATCTTTGTGCGTAAAAAAATAAAAAGTAGACGACATGACCGGCGGACCTACAATGGCTGATGCGCTCATTAAACTCGAAAGCGTGCCCTGAATCTCGCCTTGTTCATTGGCGGGAACTTGCCCAGAAATAATGGCTTGCATGGCTGGCCCGGCAATTCCTCCCAAACAATACGGAACCAAAAAGGCAAACATCATCCAACTTTGGGTAGCCAAGGCAAATAAGCCCATGCCAATGGTATACAACAACATGCCGATGTATACACTTTTTTCATTGCCCAATCGGGGACTCGTAAACCGAATTAATCCGCCTTGTACCAAACCAACAAGTAATCCAATGATACCCAACGAATAGCCCACCATTTTTTCATCCCAATGAAAGCGGTACATGGTAAAATAACTCCAATTGCTGTGCACGGCATGCGAAGCGACATACAACATAAAAACCGAGATCATCAACCCAATGAGTTGTGGATATTTTTTGAGGTGCAAAAAAGACCCGATAGGATTGGCACGTTTCCAATCAAAGGCGCGGCGTTTATCGGGTGCTAGGGATTCGGGTAAAATAAAGTAGCCGTAAATAAAATTGATGAGACACAAAATCGCAGCCGCATAAAAAGGCACGCGTGAGCCAAATTGACCCAGCAGTCCACCAATTACCGGCCCGATGATGAATCCAATGCCAAAGGCCGCTCCGATCATTCCAAAATTCTTCGCTCGGTTTTCGGGGGTGCTCACATCGGCAATATACGCCGAAGCCGTTGTGATGCTTGCGCCAGTGAGGCCTGCGATGATTCGACCTACAAATAACCAGGTTATCGTGGGCGCAAAAGCCAACAGCAAATAATCTAAGGAAAACGTAAATAAGGAAATGAGTAAAATGGGACGTCTGCCAAAGCGATCACTCAAATTCCCAACCAACGGAGCGCAAATAAACTGCGTTATGGCATAAGCAAAGGTGAGCCATCCGCCAATTTTGGCTGCCTCGCTAATGTCACCGTGTATGAGTTCTTTGATGAGTTGGGGTATCACCGGAATGATGATACCCCAGCCCGTAATATCTATGATGAGCGTGATGAAAATAAATCCAATGGCCGCCTGTTTTTTACTTTGTTTCATAAAGGTAATGCTGTACTAGTACACAAAAAATCCCGCGTGAAAGTCATGCGGGATTTGTATAGTATAATTTCAATAAATTAAAGTTCCAAGGCTTTTTTGGCGTCGCCATTCATCAGTAATTCCAATGGATTTTCCAACGCTTCTTTTACGGCCACCAAGAATCCAACAGATTCTCTTCCGTCAATGATACGGTGATCATACGAAAGTGCCACATACATCATCGGATGAATTTCAACTTTTCCGTTTACGGCAATGGGGCGCTCAATAATGTTGTGCATACCCAAAATTCCCGATTGCGGCGGATTGATAATAGGAGTTGATAACATACTTCCAAATACGCCACCATTTGAAATGGTAAAGGTTCCGCCTGTCATGTCATCAACGGTAATTTGTCCGTCGCGGGCACGGATCGCCAATCGTTTAATCTCGGCCTCAACTCCTCTAAAGGTTAAGTTTTCGGCAGAGCGAACAACAGGTACCATAAGTCCTTTTGGTCCAGAAACGGCTACCGAAATATCACAAAAATCATAAGCAATTTTGTCGGTTCCGTCGATCATCGAATTGACGTCCGGATACAACTGAAGCGCGCGCGTTACCGCTTTGGTAAAGAAGGACATGTAGCCCAACCCTAAACCGCCGTGTTTGGCTTTGAAGGCATCTTTGTATTGGTTGCGGATTTCGTTGATCGGCGTCATGTTTACCTCATTAAAAGTGGTTAACATGGCTGTCTCGTTTTTGGCAGCCACCAAACGTTCGGCTACTTTACGACGCAACATGGATAATTTAGTTCGGCTAGATCCACGTGAACCGCCAGTTGGCGTTCCCATAGAAGCCACGGCATTGATCGCATCTTCTTTGGTTATGCGGCCGTCTTTTCCGGTTCCTACGATATCAGCAGGCTGGATATTTTTTTCGTTTAATATTTTTCTGGCAGCTGGTGAAGGCGCTTGAGTAGCATAGGTAGCGGCAGCAGGAGCAGCAACTTCAACTGCTTTTGGTGCTGGAGCGGCGACTACTGGTTCGGCGGCTTTTTCAGCTGGAGCGGCAGCACCACTTGGTTTTGCAGCAGCGGTATCAATTAAACAAACCACTGCGCCCACGGCTACCGCATCGCCTTCTTCGGCTTTTAAGGTAATAATTCCGCTGGCTTCGGCAGGCAATTCCAAGGTGGCTTTGTCTGAATCAACTTCGGCGATGGCTTGATCTTTCTCTACATAATCTCCGTCTTTTACTAACCAAGTTGCAATTTCAACTTCTTTAATTGATTCGCCGGGAGAGGGAACCTTCATTTCTAAAATCATAGTTGTATATTTTAGGTTGTATTAATTTAAATTTTGCTGATTTAGAATATTAATTTTATACCTGACAGCCACTGGCTGTCCTCCTCTTATTATCAAATATTTCTAAAATCATAGTTGTATATTTTAGTTTGTATATCTGTTTTTATCTAAATAAATTTTTATCAAACACCATTCTGATGGCATCGGCATGTCTACGTCGGTCGCGGGTATGACTTCCTGCTGCTGGTGCGGCATAGGCTTTAAGCGAAGCCAATCGCCATGGCACCAAATCAAAATTCATGAGCATAAAGCTGTAGGCACCCATGTTTTTGGGTTCTTCTTGGGCCCAAACAAAATCGTCGGCGTTTGGATAACTCGCAATTACCGCTTTCAATTGTTCTACCGGCAACGGGAACAATTGCTCGATGCGCACCAAGGCCACATCGTTTCGGCCTAATTTTTCACGCTCAGCCAATAGATCGAAATAGAATTTACCGGTACAAAACGTCACGGTTTTTACTTGTTTTTTATCTACAATTGTATCGTCAATCACCTCTTGGAATTGGCCGTTGTACAATTCTTCTTGCGTCGAAACACATAACGGATGACGCAACAAACTCTTGGGCGAAAACACCACCAAGGGTTTGCGGTAATTGGTTTTCATTTGACGACGCAACAAGTGAAACAAGTTGGCCGGTGTGGTACAATCGGCGACAAACATATTGTGTCGGGCGCACAATTGCAAATAGCGTTCCATACGTGCCGAAGAGTGCTCTGCACCTTGTCCTTCGTAGCCATGTGGCAATAACAATACGATTCCGTTTTGGTTGTTCCATTTGTCCTCCCCACACGAAATATATTGGTCAATCATGATTTGGGCGCCATTGGAGAAATCGCCAAATTGGGCCTCCCAAATGGTTAAGGTTTTGGGCGAAGCCAGTGCATAGCCATAGTCAAAGCCCAATACGCCATATTCAGATAAGAACGAATTATAAATCTGGAAACGACCTTTACTTTCTTTAAGTTGTTGCAATAAAATTACTTCTTCTTCGCTGTCTTCTACTTTTACCACGGCATGGCGGTGCGAGAACGTTCCGCGCTCCACGTCTTGTCCCGAAATACGCACATCATAACCTTCGGCCAATAACGAACCATAAGCCAAGGTCTCGGCGGTACCCCAATCAATGGTGTTGGCCTCGTACATGGTTTTGCGGTCGGCAACAATTTTGGAAATTTTGGAAATGAATTTTTTATCGGCAGGCAATGTGGATACTTGCTCCAAAATGCTGTCTAGTTGTTTTTTATCAAAACGGGTGTCTACTTTTTGCAACATCACCTCGTCACTCACTTGTTCAAAACCTTGCCATTCGTCTTGCATAAACGGCTTGATGATGGTCAGGTCTTTTTGGCGTGACGCCTGCAAATTCTCATCCAATCGGGCTTTGTATTCGGTTTCAATGGTCGTTAAGTAGGCTTTATCAACAATGCCTTCCGCGATTAATTTATCGGCATACAAATCACGTGGATTTTGGTGCTTGGCAATGAGTTTGTATAAAACCGGTTGGGTAAAACGGGGCTCGTCACCTTCGTTGTGTCCGTATTTGCGGTAGCCCAATAGATCGATGAACACATCGCGTCCAAAAGTCATGCGGAAATCCAAGGCAAACAACATGGCGTGCACTACGGCTTCGGCATCGTCGGCATTGACATGCAATACGGGCGATAGGGTTACTTTGGCTACGTCAGTACAGTAGGTTGACGAACGCGCATCTTGATAATTGGTGGTAAATCCAACTTGGTTGTTGATGACAATGTGAATGGTTCCGCCGGTTTTGTAGCCGTCGAGTTGCGCCATTTGCACAATTTCATACACAATTCCTTGTCCGGCCACTGCAGCATCTCCGTGCACCGC
>JBJOOG010000005.1:0-5414 GCA_046051465.1 Bacteroidota bacterium
AATAATCGTCAGAATGCGGTTGCACATCTTGACTTGTAATGCCAGCATAGCCCATAATGGTCGATCCAGAACCTGGTTCTACATTAACTCCCGATCCTTCTACATTTTGTGAAAAGGAATGGTTGCCTCCAAATTGATGACCCAATTCGTGAGCCACATAATCAATATCAAAGGTATCTCCTTCAGGTATGGCATCGGATGGCGAAGTAATCCCACTTCCTTTTTGGCCATTTACACATACGCAACCTATACAACCGGCATTTCCTCCTCCGCCAGTAGCCCCAAACATATGACCAACATCATAATTGGATTCGCCAACCACATTGGTTAAAGTAGTTTGCAACTGTCCATTCCATTGGCCCATGGTTGTGTAGGGATCGGTTGACGCGTTGGTATAGATAATAGTAGTATTATCAACTAAATTCATGTGAATAGCCAAATCTTTTTCAAACACCCCGTTTACACGGGTCATGGTCGCATTCATTGCAGCCAAAGCGCCGGCAACTGTTCCTCCAAAATACGTAGTGTACTCGGCATTACAAGACAAGGCCAATCGAAACGTGAGCAATTCTCCTGAGCTAGATTGGGTAGTTCTGCCGGCCAAATCTGTGGCTACTTGGGTGTCAATAGTTGAACAAACAAAAGGCAATTTTCCTTTTTCACGGCTGCTTTCAAATAAGGCGTACACCGAGCCATCAGCAGAAAAATGCTCAATAAATTCGTTGCGTTTGCCTACACGAAAAACCATAGCTTGAAAGCCATTTTGGTCCATACTAAAGCGGATTTGTGCCGCGGGATCTTCAATTCCTATTCCTATATAAGAACGTATTTCAGGGAAACGCGCTTGTAATTCAGCTGAAAAATTGGCGTACTCAAATACGCGAAAATGCTCCATTTCACCTTCCATATTGGGAACCGGAATAATCACATTGGATTGGGTGGATTCCATTCTGTTGGGAGCTGCTTGTAAAACCTGTTTCATCCAAGCAACAGGAGCTGCATACAAGGCATAGCTTTTTGGGAATGATTCGCGTAACGTGTTTTTGGACTGAGCTGTGGTAATCTGTTCAACTTTTGTCCAAGTAGTGGTTTGTTGTGCAAATATACTTGCGCTGAACAAGCATATGAATAGATAATATTTTTTCATTCGGGTTGATTTTTAGTGCGCTAAAAGTAAAAAAATTATTCAGACTACAAACTCAATTCAGCCGCTCATTTTGACCAAGCAAAAGGTTGGGAAGTCTGCCTCTTTTTGGTTTTCTTTGCACCCATGAGGCAATGGATCTTCCGGTACAAAAATGAGCTAACTTTCCTTTTAAAATGGGGGATTGTTTTGGCAGCCTTGTATTTTATCTACAACCAAATTTCAAACTCAAAAGCCCTTGAATGGGATCGTTTGTGGGAAATAATGGAACAGCAATCCGTTTTATTTTTGCTATTTGTATTGAGTTTAAGTGTTTGGAATCGCTATTTTGAGATTTTAAAATGGCAAAACTTGGTGGGGAGTTTTCGATTTTTGTCGGTTGGTCAATCGGCCGTTCACGTATTTGCAGCCTTAACTGCAGGAATTTTTACCCCAAACGGCTTTGGTGAATATGCCGGAAAAGCTGTTTTTTTTGAAAAAACCAAAACCAAAAAAATAATATTTCTAAACCTGATTTGCAACGGGATTCAAATGATCATCACGGTAATCGCGGGGCTATTTGGCCTACTTTATTTCAATGCCTTGCATCCCATTTTTGGAACCCAAACGATACTGATTCTATTTGGTGGTTTTGTGCTGCTAATTTGCCTACTCTTTTCGGTAAAAAAAATCACCATTAAGGGCTACTCGTTAGAACGATTTATGCATAAAATCAACGAAATTCCCAAACGCATCCATCAAAAAAACACCCTGTTGGGCCTGAGTCGTTATGTGGTATTTTCTCATCAATATTATTTTTTATTTGTTCTTTTTGGGGTTGATTTACCCTATCTCACACTGATGTCAGCCATTACGAGTATTTACTTTTTATCGTCATCCTTGCCCTCTTTTCAGTTTTTGGATTTTGCCGTAAAAGGCAGCGTGGCTATATTTTTTTGTGGACTTTTGGGAATTAATTCTTGGATTCCATTGCTCATTACTTCTTTGATGTGGTTTTTAAATGTGGTAATTCCCGTTCTGATTGGGAGTTATTTTGTGTTGAATTTTAAACCCCTTGCCAGCCCATGATGCCATTAATTTGTTTGTTGCTTTTGGGCGGCTATTTGCTCACGATAAGTCAATTAATTTGGGGAGCAAAGCAACTCAAGCCTTTTGAAAGTAATGATAAAACTCCTTCTACCTTTTTTTCAATCATCATTCCGTTTCGGGATGAAGCGCAAAATTTGCCACGCCTTCTAGATAGTTTTAAAAACTTAAATTACCCACACGAGTTGTTTGAACTCATTTTTGTAGATGATTTTTCAACTGACGAATCGGTAAAGCTATTGTACCAATGGCGCACGGCCAATGGAACCATACAAACTACCCTGTTGGAGAATATTCGACTGAGTCATTCACCCAAAAAAGATGCAATAACACGAGCCATTCCTATTGTACAACACCAATGGATCATCACCACCGACGCCGACTGCAGTGTGCAAACAACCTGGCTTACTACACTTGATAGTTTCCTGCAAACGCATTCAGCCAATATGGTGGTTGGGGCGGTAAATTATGAGTCTACCTCAACATTTTTAGATCAGTTTCAATTGCTCGATTTATTGAGTTTACAAGGTGCCACCCAAGGCAGTTTTGGAATGGGTTTGGGATTTTTATGCAACGGAGCCAACTTAGCCTACATCAAATCTCATTTTCAGGAATTGCAAGGATTTGCTGGAAACAACTCTTTGGCTAGCGGAGACGATGTGTTTTTACTTCAAAAATCAATGGACTTTGACGCGTCAAAAGTGCTGTACTTGAAAAGCAAATCGCATTTGGTTTGTACTAAACCCGAACAAAGCTGGAAACAATTGCTCATACAACGCACCCGATGGGCTTCCAAAACAGGACATTACAGTAGTGTATTTGGCAAAGACTTGGCCGTTTGGGTTCTGCTGGGTAATATGAGTTGGATTGTGTTGTTAGTCCTTTGTGCTATGCAAGAAGAATGGCGCATTGCATTTGCATGGGCTACAGGATTAAAATTTACTTTGGATTGGCTGCTTATTCGCGAAGCCAAAAAAAACGCGGGAGTCAAGCGTTTACGCTATGTGCTCTTCAGTAGTATACTCTATCCCTTTTACTGTGTTTTTGTGGCATTACATGCTATACCTGGATCCTACACTTGGAAAGGCCGAAAATTGTCTTAGGGCTTAGTCGATTTCATGACTACAGGCAAAACAAATTGTGTTTTAACCGGCAAACCTCTTTTAATGGCCGGATTCACTTTGGGAAACCCTACTAATCTTGCTTTAAATACGCTATCTATCAGGGTTTTGTTATAGGCAACAGTGTCCAAAATTTGCGGCTCAAAAGTAAAAGTAGCATTTGGCAAGACCGTAACTTTTAGTTGAATTGTATCCAATTCAGGGTAAATTAGAGTCAAGGTGTCGGCACCCAAACGGGCTTGGATCAATTGAGTCAAAAAGTCAAAAAAACAGGATTGGTTGGCTTTTGAATCGGTCAATGAATCACATTGGGCAAAAGAGGGATATTCGTCTACTTGGTTCCAATTGATGGCTTGCAACTCTTTTTTAAGCAAATCAGCTTTGTTGGGCACTTGCTTATCGAAGTACTGGCAAGAACTCATGAAAAGCAATGCAAGAAATAAAGCAGATTTAACATTCATAGCCGGGTAGTTTGTGCCTCAAAAGTAGTAAATAAATCAAAAATAAAAACGAGCATAAACCAAACAAAAAACCAGCTTTTGTAAGCTGGTTTATGTGAATTAACGTGTTTTTTATTGAACCACTAATTTTTGTGTGGCTACTTGTTGTAGACTTGTGGTTATTTCAATTAAATAAATGCCTTTGGCCAATTGCTGTACATCAACTGTTTCGGTAGGAGATGCGCCAGCTTGCTGCAAAATAACTTTACCCATATAGTCCATAATTTTGATGCGCTCTATGGTGGCTGATGAATTGCCTAAGCGCACAGCAACTTGATTGTGGGCCGGGTTGGGGTAGAGCGAAAATGCAACAGTATCGGGTGCATTTGTACCTAAAGTAGATACAAACTTGGTGAGGAATGTATTGGTTACAATGGCCGGATTGAAATCAAAATAGATGGATGCCGTATTTGGAATAATGGTGCCCACGGCAAAACCAGGTTTTGGCTTAATTTTAAAACTGATGTATCCTTTTCCTATTTCGGTATCGGCAACCGATGGCGGCAATTGAATGTCGTTGAAACGCCAGCTCAAATTACGACCCACACGATCCAACACATAGTTATGACTACTGCGTATCATTTGAATGGAGTTTTCATCCAATTGCTCGTCAAGCAAATCATTTACTGTAACATTGATTGCACTACCATTTCCGGTATTTTCAAATCGGATGGTATAATACAAATAATCAGAGGTAGAAAAGGTTGAAAATAAAATTTTCTCCCCGTGAGACTCCACTTTGTCATTCGGATCATAGGCATTTATCACCATTTCGGTAGCAAACGAGTTGTTGTTTTCAGGCATAACATCTGCAACAGTTGAAGTTATTGATGCTGAATTGGTAAGAAATTCACCAGCATTTACAGTAGGTATAACAGGAACTTGCATGTATACGGTAATTGTGCGCGATTCAAAAGGTTGTAAATTAGAAACCGGGTAAGCAAATCCTGTAGCGTTGGCCACACTACCTGGTGCAGAAATAGAACTGATGCTAATCAACGGATCTTTTGTAAAATTTAAAACGGCATTGTCCACAACTTGATTTCCTAGATTTCTGTAGGTGATTAAATTTTGGTAAATAAACCCTGGGCGCGGAGCACTTAATGGGACAACTGTAACCGCCAAATCGTGGTAGGTTTGCAGGATAGTAATCGGGAAATTATAGGTTGTCATGCCGCCACCTATTACCACATGCACATCTGAATAAGAAGCTAATGCTTGATATTGGTTGGCATAAGCTGCATCAATTACATAATTTAACTGATAGGAATTAGACGCATTGGTATCGTAGATATTATACATTCCTGTTGGGGAGGAAATATTATGCACCACCGAATTTTGGTTGAGTTCATATTGAAAATTACCCAAAGGAAAATTTTGTTCATTGTTGTCTTGCACACCATTGGCATTTGAATCCAAAAAGGCATTTAATCGCATCCCTGAGCAATCGATACCACCACTATTTCCATTTCCGATGTCCGAAATTTTAATGTATCCGGGTTGGTTGCTAAAATTAGTGGTCATCAACAAGTAATATTGACCGGGTAGTGCATTAGGAATTAC
>JBJOOG010000006.1:0-4616 GCA_046051465.1 Bacteroidota bacterium
AGCTGCCGTTTCTGATCCAGCTGAAATCAAAAAGAACCTCATTATTCAACTCACCGCTCCCGTAAAATGGACGCAATCGGTACAACAAATGATTGCCGATGGCGCTACTTCATTTACCGAAGTGGGACCCGGAAAAGTATTGGCTGGCTTGATTAATAAAATTGATAAAGAAGCGTTGACGGTTAATGCGTAGTTCAGCTGTCAGCGATTAGTTTTTGGCCACGAATGCACGGATTGGATTAACGATTTTTGATGTTTGATTATTGATGTTTGATTTGTAGTATACTAAGAACGTCATTGCGAGAAGGAACGACGAAGCAATCTTTTCGGAACGCAGATTGTAGATGTGTGTGAAATCTTTAAATCCAATGGTCAAACATTCGTTTGAAAAACGCATTTAAATAATCCTTAGCAAGTGAACTCGATAGAAAATTGAATTATTACATTTGTACCGATGAAAAAGAATCTTTACATAATTTCAGGGTGCAATGGAGCGGGAAAGACTACAGCTTCATTTACAATATTACCCGAAATACTCGATTGTAAAGAGTTTGTAAACGCAGATGAAATCGCCAAAGGACTATCCCCTTTTCAACCTGAAAAAGTTTCGTTCGAAGCAGGTAGAATAATGCTCAAACGAATAAACGAGCTTTTAGATAGCAATGAAAACTTCGCTTTTGAAACTACATTAGCGACTAAGAGTTACAAATCAAAAATTGCAGAAGCAAAACGTAAAAATTATAGCGTAACGCTTTTGTTTTTTTGGTTGCAAAATGTTGATTTGGCAATTGAACGAGTTAAAACTCGAGTAATAGAAGGCGGGCATAATATAGAACCCGAAGTCATCAAACGTAGATACAAAAACGGAATTAAAAACCTTTTTGAAATTTATCTCCCTATAACTGACGAAGTCTTGATATTTGATAATTCAGAAGGGAAGTACGATTTGATTGCACAAAAAACATTAGAAGCGGAGATAGATATCTTTAATGAAATCAAGTTCAAAAAACTTAAAAACTTTTAGTATGGAAACACATAAAATGACAGCCAACCAAATCAAAATTTTGCAAGGAATGGATAAAGTGTATGACAAATTAATTGAGTTCAAAAAGAAAATGAACAGCGAACTTGTTGTTTTAAAAGATAATAAAATCATACGTATAAAACCGTAGCGTTTTTTTACACCCAGTTTGGCGAAATAGGCTAAAAACGGCTGATAAGTGGGAAGTTGGGAGCTGAAAGTTTTTCGCTTTATACTAAGAACGTCATTGCGAGGAGGAACGACGAAGCAATCTTTTCGGAACGCAGATTGAATAATTTGAAAATACTAAGACTTCGGGACCAAACTGTGACTTAGTGCGAAATCAATCAATCATTAAATTTTTCAATCTTTAAATCTTCAAATCAAAAGCACCAAACTCGATTTTTGTATATTTGTGTGACAAAAATTTGAAATCATGATTACAATGACAATTAAAGGAAACAGCAAGCAAGCGAAAGCACTTATCGAGATGCTTAAAACTTTTGATTTTGTTGAAGTGATTAATGCTAAATCAAGTCGAACCCCTGCAAAATCAAAAACCGCGATTGATATTTCATTAGCTGAAGAAAAACAGGGGAAAACAAACCACTACAAAAACAGTGATGACCTCTTTCACAAAGTGTTGAATGTATAAGATTTACACCACAAATCGGTTTGAAAAAGATTTGAAATTGTGTAAAAAGCGAAATTTCAATCTACAATTACTTAAAGTAGTTATTGATCTCTTGCAGGCAAACGGGAAATTGCCTTCTAAATACAAGCCCCATAAATTGAGCGGTAATTACGCCGATTGTTGGGAATGCCACATCAAATCAGATTGGTTGTTAATTTGGAAACAAAACGATCATGAACTAACCCTACTTTTCACCAATACTGGCACCCACTCGGATTTGTTTTAGTTGATATTTCTTATACTAAGATTTAAGGTAAGAGAAAACAATGAGAAATTCCAAGGTTCAGTGATATACTAAAAACGGGGTTGAGTTTTTTTAGCAATGAATGATACCATATTGCTCTTCATAAAAATTAACAAAAAACGAAGTAACAATGACTTTAAAAGAAGCAGTTTTAAAAAGTTTAGATGACATTAAAAACATTACCAATTATCTGGCAGTGTTAAACCATATCATTGATAAAAAATATTATGACTTTGGCGGAGCAAAAACTCCAGGTTCTACTGTTTCAGCTGCTTTGGGTGACTTTATTCGAAATGGAGATGTAAGAGTAAAGAGAATTAAACAAACAGGCGGGACTTACTCTTATTATCTGACAAAAAACGAACAAAACATTAGCATAGAAATATTAAATGGCGAAACTGAAACTTTTATTGAAAAATCAATAAAAACAAATAAATCTAAAAGTTACGAAGAACGAGATTTACACATCTTGTTAAGCAGTTATTTAAAAAACACCGATACTTACTCAAAAACTATATTTCACGAACAATCAAATGGCAAAGACAGTAACCAAATTTGGACACACCCTGATATGGTTGGAATTAAGTTCTTGAACCTACAAACTAAAGCAAGTCAAAATTTTTTAAAATCTATAAATCGTGTAGATACTTTTAAAATGAGTTCATATGAACTTAAAAGGGAAATAAATAGCGATAGCGAACTTAAAAAAGCATTTTTTCAAGCTGTATCAAATTCAAGTTGGGCAAATTATGGTTATTTAGTTGCATTTGAATTTAGTGACAGTTTGAACGATGAAATGGCAAGGCTAAATCAAGCTTTCGGAATAGGTATAATTGAATTAAACGCAAACCCATACCAAAGCAAAGTGCTTTATCCCTCTATATTTCGAGAATTAGATTTTAAGACTATTGATAAACTTTGTAAAATGAATAAAGAGTTTGAAAAATTCATTGAACAAACAGAAAAACTAATGACCGCTAGTGAAAAATACGTTTCAGGAGTAGAAAAAGAATTGGACGAATTTTGTGATGGTTATTTTTCAAATGATACTGCAGTTGAAAAATATTGCAGTGAAAAAAACATACCTTTAAACGAAGACTAAATAAGAACTTCTATTTAATTACACCGCTACGCAAATTCTTCAATAAACACACCCCCAGCCCCTCTCGAGAGGGGAGTTTGGTGAAGTATACTAAGTACAACTGATAGCTCTTAGCCACGAATGCACGAATTGTTGAAATTCCAATTTTTGAATCCCGAAGCTTCGGGACCAAATTCAAATCCCAAAGCTTCGGGACCAAACAAAAATTCTTAGTATACTTTTGACTTGAAGACTTTAGACTTTCGACTTTAGACTATCTCGTGCTTAGTATACTTCTGAAATCAAAAATCAACACCCGAGAGCTTTGCTCGAACTGGCGAAGCAATCAACACTCGTTAATCGTTAATCAAGAACGAATCTTCTTCTCCCACTTCCACGCACTGGCCAAAGCTTCTTCTAGCGAAGATTGCGCTTTCCAACCCAATACATTATTGGCTTTATCGGTGTTGGCGTAGGCCGAGATGACATCGCCTTCGCGGCGACCCACGATTTTGTAGGGTAATTTTTGGCCGCTCACTTTTTCAAAAGCGTTGATTACTTCGAGTACCGAGCTGCCTGTTCCGGTGCCCAAATTGAACACCTCGACATTTTGGGCATTTTTCTTATTGAGCAAACGCTGCAGCGCCACCACGTGGGCTTTGGCTAGATCAACTACGTGAATGTAATCGCGGATGGCGGTTCCATCAGGCGTGGGGTAATCGTTGCCGTAAACCGACAATTCTTGGCGCAAGCCAATGGCTGTTTGGGTAATAAACGGCACCAAATTTTGTGGAATACCGAGTGGTAATTCGCCAATTTCGGCAGATGGATGGGCGCCAATGGGGTTAAAATAACGCAACAATATGGCATTGATGTTGCTCACTTTGGCTACATCTTGAATGATTTCTTCGCCAATTTGCTTGGTGTTGCCGTAAGGCGACATGGCCACTTGAATCGACGCGTTTTCGGTGATGGGCATGTGCTCGGCTTGGCCGTATACCGTGCACGAAGAGCTAAAAATAAAATGAGCTTCTGGCTGTTGTTTCAAGGCCTGCAACACATAGACCAAAGCATTGATGTTGTTTTCGTAATACAATAAAGGATTTTCGACTGATTCGCCTACGGCTTTGGAGGCAGCAAAATGAATTAAACCCGACACATCAAAATGTTTGGCAAAAAAAGCTTCAACAGACGCTTTGTGACGCAAATCGAGTTCTTCAAACTGGGGCGTGATACCGGTAATGGCCACGATACCGTTGATGACATCTGTCGAGGAATTGGATAAATTATCGATGATAACGACCTCAAATCCTTGTTGTTGCAATTCGACTACGGTGTGTGATCCGATAAATCCTAAACCTCCTGTTACGACTACTTTCATGAAATATTCTGTTTTTTTAGAATTAGCCCTGATTGAGCCGGCATCCTCGCGACCAAGCGAGATACAGGCGAAAGCAGGAAAAAGCTTCTATTTATTTAAATACGTTAAAACGGCATTGGTTATGAATTCTAGTTGCTCGGCATCGAGTTCGGTGTGCATCGGCAACGACAAAACCTCTTTTACCAACTGATTGGT
>JBJOOG010000007.1:0-12811 GCA_046051465.1 Bacteroidota bacterium
GGATTTATTTTACGAATAGGCGACAAGCAATACAACGCTTCCATTGCCAACAGATTGCAAGTATTAAAAAGAGAATTAAGTAACTAGTTATTTATATAATTATGGCGGAAATTAAACCAGCTGAAATTTCAGCAATATTAAAAAAGCAAGTAGAGAGTTTCGAATCTGGAGCTTCCTTAGAAGAAGTGGGAACAGTACTTCAAGTTGGAGACGGTATTGCCCGTGTATACGGCTTATCGAATGCCCAATATGGAGAGTTGGTTCAATTTGAAAACGGTTTAGAAGGAATCGTTTTGAACTTGGAAGAAGACAATGTTGGGGTGGTACTTTTAGGACCATCAACCGGAATTAAAGAAGGATCTACTGCCAAAAGAACGCAACGCATTGCTTCCTTAAAAGTAGGCGAGCAAATGGTTGGTCGTGTAGTGAACACACTTGGTTTTCCAATTGATGGAAAAGGACCAATCGGTGGAGACTTATACGATATGCCTTTGGAGCGTAAAGCACCCGGAGTAATTTTCCGTCAGCCTGTAACCGAGCCGTTGCAAACCGGTGTTAAAGCCGTAGACGCCATGATTCCTGTAGGACGTGGACAACGTGAGTTGGTAATTGGCGACCGTCAAACTGGTAAATCTACTGTGTGTATTGACACCATTTTGAACCAAAAAGAATTTTATGATGCAGGGCAACCGGTATTTTGTATCTACGTAGCGATTGGACAAAAAGCGTCTACCGTTGCTGGGATTGCCAAAACCTTAGAAGAAAAAGGCGCAATGGCTTATACCATTATCGTAGCGGCTAATGCTTCTGATCCAGCACCAATGCAAGTATATGCGCCATTTGCTGGAGCGGCTATTGGAGAATATTTTAGAGATTCAGGTCGTCCAGCCTTGATTGTATACGATGATTTGTCTAAGCAAGCGGTAGCCTACCGTGAGGTGTCTCTTTTGTTAAGAAGACCACCAGGTCGTGAGGCTTATCCTGGAGACGTATTTTACTTGCACTCTCGTTTATTAGAAAGAGCGTGTAAAGTAATCGCCAACGACGACATCGCAAAAAACATGAACGACTTACCTGATTCGTTGAAACCGATTGTAAAAGGTGGCGGTTCATTAACTGCTTTACCTATTATCGAAACCCAAGCGGGTGACGTATCGGCCTATATTCCAACCAACGTAATTTCGATTACCGATGGTCAGATTTTCTTGGATGGTGATTTGTTTAACTCAGGAGTTCGTCCAGCGATCAACGTGGGTATTTCGGTATCTCGTGTAGGAGGAAATGCACAAATCAAATCGATGAAAAAAGTATCTGGAACCTTAAAATTAGATCAAGCACAATTCCGCGAATTGGAAGCTTTTGCGAAGTTTGGTTCTGATTTGGATGCCGTAACCTTGAACGTAATCGAAAAAGGAAAACGCAACGTAGAGATCTTGAAACAAGGATTAAATGATCCGTATACTGTTGAAGATCAAGTAGCGATTATCTATGCGGGTTCTAAAAACTTGTTGCGTAATGTGCCAGTAAACAAAGTAAAAGAGTTTGAAAAAGACTTTTTGGCTTACATGAACAGCAAAAACAGAGCCACATTAGACGCGTTAAAAGCAGGAAAATTAGACGACAGCATTACTGATGTAATCGAGGCTGCTGCCAAAGAAATTTCAGCAAAATATAATTAAGCTTGAAGTTTGAAGAGGGAAGTAGGGATGTTAACACCTTACTTCCAGCTTCCAGCTTCCAACTCCTAACTATACACAAATGGCAAATTTAAAGGAAATCCGTAACCGAATTACTTCCGTATCCTCGACGATGCAAATCACATCGGCGATGAAAATGGTTTCTGCCGCGAAGTTAAAAAAAGCGCAAGACGCCATTACAGCAATGCGTCCCTATGCCGAGAAATTGACCGAGTTGTTGCAAAACTTATCGGCCACATTAGACGGAGATGCCGGAGGCGAATACACTACGCAACGCGAAGTGAAAAAAGTATTATTGGTGGCCATTACCTCAAACCGAGGATTGTGTGGTGCCTTTAATACCAATGTGGTGAAAGAAGTAAAAAACAGAACCGATTTTTATGCTGGTAAACAAGTTGATGTTTTTGCCATTGGTAAAAAAGGAAACGACGTGTTACGAAAAACTCATACGGTAATTGATAACCAGAGCGCTGTTTACGACAACCTAACTTTTGATAGTGTTTCGGCTATAGCTGATGCCATTACCGACTTGTTTTTAAGCGGGGGTTACGACAAAGTAGAATTGATTTACAACCAGTTCAAAAACGCAGCTACTCAAATTGTACAAACCGAACAATTTTTGCCATTGGCCGCGTTGGCTTCAGCCACTACAGCTTCAGCAGGAGATTACATTTTTGAGCCTTCTAAAGAAGACATCGTATTGACCTTGATTCCAAAATCGTTGAAAACCCAATTATACAAAGGAATTCGCGACTCATTTGCTTCAGAGCACGGCGCACGTATGACCGCCATGCACAAAGCAACCGATAACGCAACCGAATTGAGAGATCAATTAAAATTAACTTACAACAAAGCGCGTCAAGCGGCAATTACCAACGAAATCTTAGAGATTGTTGGGGGAGCCGAAGCCTTAAACGGATAATTGTACACCTTAAAATAAACAAAAAGCCAACACGTATATGTTGGCTTTTTTTATTTGAGTAAGGGCCACATTTGTTTGTTTAAATCCCTATTTTTGTTTGACTTCAACCTAATTTCGATTCCCTTGGGCTTGTACAAAAAACTCTTTAAAAACACCGCGATATATGGACTGGCTACGGTTATTCCGCGTATGTTTAGTTTTTTATTGGTGCCCATTTATACACAACTGCTCCCTAGAGAAGAATATGGCCAAGTGACTATTATTTTTTCGTGGATGATCTTTTTTAATGTGATTTTGGCCTACGGAATGGAAACCTCTTTTTTTCGTTTCTACAACAAAGAAACAGATAAAAATAAGGTGATTGAAACCACCACGGTTTCTTTGTTTTCGACTTCACTACTCTTTTTATGTTTTGCATTATTGTTCCGCAACACCTTGGCTGCTGCATCAGGAATTAATGTACAGTATATTACCTACACCATTTGGATTTTGGTTTTGGATGCCTTAGTAATTGTCCCTTTTTCTAAGTTGCGTGCACGCCAAAAACCCGGACTTTATGCCTTGCTCAAAGTAGGCAATGTAGTAGTTAACCTAAGTTTAAATCTGTTTTTTCTGTTGGTACTGCCCAAAATAGCTTCGGATCAACCGGGCGGTTTTTGGGCGAGTATATTCCAAGATAACTTTCAAATCGGCTATATTTTTATTTCCAATATTTTGGCCAGTTTGGTTACTTTTTTGGCCTTTTCTTCCAATTATATGCACCTCAAATGGGAATTTGATTGGGACCTGTGGAAACGCATGATGCGCTATGGATTACCCATTTTAGTAGCTGGAATTGCCTTTGCCATTAACGAGCAGTTTGACAAAATTTTATTGGGAAAATTACTCCCGGCCAACGTGGCGCATGCCCAAGTAGGGGTGTATGCAGCTTGCTACAAATTGGGCCTATTTATGGTCTTGTACCGTACGGCCTATACCTTGGGTATTGAGCCTTTTTTCTTTAGTCACGCCAACGATGCCAAAGCCCCCGAAACCTATGCCACCGTTACCAAGTACTTTGTGATATTTGGTTCGTTTATTCAATTGGTGGTGTTGGTTTTTGCCGATCTATTCAAGGAACTCATGATTCGGGACACAGCCTATTGGGAAGCCATGAAAGTGGTGCCGCTTATAATTTTAGCCAATTTCTTTTTGGGTATTTACACCAATTTATCGGTTTGGTATAAACTAATAGACAAAACCCATATTGGCGCGTATATTTCGCTGATAGGCGCGGCCGTAACCTTGGTGCTCAATTTTTTACTGATTCCAAGGTATGGCTATTATGGCTCAGCTGTTGCGACCATCGCGGCCTATGGCAGCATGATGCTCATTTCCTATGTGTTGGGCAAACGCTATTACCCAATTCCCTATGACGGACTTCGAATAGGGAGTTACTTGGGTAGTTCCATCTTGTTTTCGGTCTTGTCATTTTATTTTTTCAGAGCGAATTATATAGTTGGTCTCGGTTTGATAGTTGCTTATATGATCCTCATTTATTATTTCGAAAAAGACACCTTGCTTCAGTTAATCCGTAAACCCAATTCTAAAAATTAATTCAATTTCTTGTCCATTCTCATGCAAATTAACATCATCAATACTTCTGCTCATCCCTTGCCTAGCTATGAAACCTTGGCTTCTGCAGGGATGGATTTACGCGCAGCGATTCAAGAACCAATCTCGTTGCAACCACTCGAACGCGCCTTGGTTAAAACAGGCTTGTTCATTGAACTTCCTATTGGCTATGAAGCACAGGTTCGTCCACGCAGCGGATTGGCGCTCAAAAAAGGCATCACCGTATTGAATAGCCCGGGAACAGTTGATGCCGATTACCGCGGAGAAATCGGGGTAATATTGGTGAATCTATCTTCGGAGACTTTTGTTATCGAAAACGGCGAACGCATTGCCCAGCTAGTCATTGCTAAACATGAGCGCGCCGAATGGAACCCTGTTGAAGCGCTTTCAGAAACCAGCAGAGGCGCTGGCGGATTTGGCAGTACCGGCGTAAAATAGGCTCACAATTAAAACCAAATAAGTAGTCAAATATGGCAAAGTTTGCGAACTTTGCGCCCTAAAATCTAATCGAATGAAAATCATTGTCCCTATGGCTGGACGCGGATCAAGATTGCGTCCCCACACACTCACCGTTCCTAAACCTCTAATCCCCATTGCAGGTAAACCCATCGTACACCGATTGGTTGAAGACATAGCCGGCGTTCTTAATCAAGATATTGAAGAAATTGCCTTTATTATACACAAAGATTTTGGCACCCAAGTTGAAAAAGAATTGATTGCTATTGCCGAAAAATTAGGTTCAAAAGGAACCATTTGTTACCAAAACGAAGCCTTGGGAACAGCACACGCAATTATGTGCGCCAAAGAATCCATGAGCGGCCCTATTGTAGTGGCTTATGCAGACACCCTATTTCGCGCCGATTTTAGCTTAGACACCTCGGCCGATAGCGTAATTTGGGTGAAACAAGTAGAAGACCCCAGTGCGTTTGGTGTAGTTCAATTGAACGCGCAAAACCAGATTGTGGATTTTGTAGAGAAACCCAAAGAATTTGTTTCTGATTTGGCCATTATTGGTATCTATTATTTTAAATCGGGCGAAACCTTGCGTGCCGAATTACAATATTTGCTCGACAATAATGTAGTGAAAGGTGGTGAATACCAACTCACCGATGCCTTAGAAAACATGAAAGTAAAAGGACTCAAGTTTGTGCCGGGAAAAGTTGACGAATGGATGGACTGCGGCAATAAACCCGTGACCGTAGAGACCAATTCCCGCATGTTGCAGTTTTTGCACCAAGACGGAGAACACTTGGTGTCAGACAAAGCCTTGTTGCAAAATTCAACTGTTATTGCACCCTGTTTTATTGGTGACGACGTTCAACTCATAAACAGTACCGTAGGGCCCAATGTCTCGCTAGGCAAAGGTTGTCATGTAACCAACAGTACCATAACCAATAGTTTGGTGCAAAACCACAGCCACATTAAAAACGCCAACTTAAACGATTCCATGATTGGCAGTCACACAATCTTTAATGGGGAGTTTACAAGCATTAGCATCGGGGATTATTCGGTGTTGGAATAACAACTAGTTAGCCTTAGGCAAAAGGGAAAAATGGCTTTAACAAATAGGATGGTGGTTTTTGGATGCATTTGGCTAGGATTAGCCCAGTCATTGCACGCCCAAATCGAACCCAATGAAATTGCCAGCGCGTCCGATCAATTTCAAGACGCTTTCTACGAATCCCTTACACAAAAAGGCATTGAGAATTACGACAAAGCGGTCCTTTCACTTGAAAAATGCCAAGCACTTGAACCAAATAATGCCGTAGTTTATTTTGAGTTAGGAAAAAATTATTTGGCTCAAAAAGAGTACAATCGAGCGCACGAAGCATTTCAAAAAGCGACTGAACTTGACCCCATGAATCGATGGTTTTGGGTTGGCTTGTATGATGTATTTTACGAAACCAAAGCCTATGAGGAAGCAATTCCTGTAGTAAAGCAGCTCATAGAATTTAATTTGGATTACCAGGAAGATCTGGTTTCGTTGTACATGAATACGCAACAGTTTGATAAGGCTTTGGTTTTGATTAACGAACTCAACGAATCAAAAGGCAACTCTGAATTACGGAACAAGTATAGGGCTCAAATTTTAGGCCAAGGCAAATACCAATCTGCAGAAATAGATCGGTTGTTGGCTGAAATCAAAAGTAAGCCGCAAGAAGAATCCAATTACCTGAGCTTGATTTTTTTGTATTCCGATCAAAATCAAGATGAAAAAGCACTTGAGGTGGCCAAAAAATTAGAAAAAAACATTCCTACATCTGATTGGGCTCAAGTGAGTTTGTTTAAATATCATTTAGTTGCCAACGAAGGAATTCAGGCTGCCAAGTCGTTGCAGTTTGTTTTGGCTAGCCCCAAAGTGGAGTCCAAAATCAAACACCGCATGTTGAACGAGTTTTTATTATACATTCAGGATAAACCCCAATTTGACGCTGATTTTGATAAGGCGGTAGGCCTACTTGTGCAAGACCCAACTGTAGCTGTAAACAAAGAGGTGGGCAAGTTTTATCAACGCAAAAAAAACGCAGCCAAAGCCATTTATTTTTACACCAAACAACTCCTGCTCACCCCAGATGATATAGAGACTTTGCGTTTACTGTGTGACTTGTATACTGAAACAGGTCAATTTGACGTTTTGGCTACTACGTCCACCGAGGCAGTCGATCGATTTCCGTTGCAACCACAATGGTATTATTATGCGGGCTTGGCCAATAATCAACTAAAAAAATCAGCTTCAGCCATCGCGCTTTTGGAATCAGGATTAGAATATGTAGTAGACGATAAAGCCCTGGAGATTAATTTTTACATTCAATTGGGTGAAGCCCATCATAATTTGGGGAATGTTTCCCAAAAAGAATTCTATTTTAATAAAGCCGAAATGCTTGTACAACAAGCCCAAAAGAAATGAGATACCTGCTGTTTACTTTGATACTCTTGTCGTTTTCCTGTAAATCCAAATTTCCTAAGACCGAAAGAATGGAACCAAAGGAAACACCCGTTGCTGCCGTAGACTCTTCGCGCAGTCCGGAAGATTATTTTGTAAATAAACTGAGTTTTACTACCGCCTACATCAAATGCAATGCCCATTTTGAAACCGAAAAGCAATCGCAACAGGTTACGGCCGAAATTAAAATTAAAAAAGACGAAAAGATCATCATTAGCGTTCGATTTCTTGGGATTACCATGGCCAAAGCCTTGATTACTCCTACACAAGTGCAGTATTATGAAAAGTTGAATAGCAATTATTTTGACGGAAATTTTGAGGGTATCAGCCAATTTGCCGGCACTGATTTGGATTTTCAAAAACTGCAAAATGTGTTGCTTGGACAAGCGATTCAGGAGTTTCCGATACACGAATGTAAATTTGACAAAGCAGAAAATTGGGTAAAACTTGAAAAAAACTCGGCTTCTGCATTGATCACTTATTTCTTTGATTCGGCCAATAGGCGACTTCAAAAACAGATCATTCAACAACAAGCGCAGGATCGATTGCTTACCGTGAGTTACCCCAAATTTTCGAGTTATAATAATTTGATTTTTCCAGCAAACATTCAACTGAATGCCGTTCAAAAACAAGCCAAAATGAACCTAAACATAGAATATACTGATGTCACTCTCAACGAGGAATTGTCATTTCCGTATGCGGTTCCCACGGGATACAAACGAATAGTTATTAATTAGCAAGGTCTAAAATTGATTGTTATGGGAAAAATTATCACTGCCATTTTATTGTTGTTCGCTACTAGCATAGGATGGAGTCAGGAAAATCAACAAGAAAAATTAGAACAACGGAAGGCCGAAATCTTGCGAGAAATTCGTGAAAAAGAAGCACAATTACAGCACGTTAAGTCAAAAGAGGTTTCTGTAAAAAAACAACTTGAGATACAGCTTGAGAAAATTAAACTCAAGGAAAAGCTCATCAATACTACCGAAAAACAAACCAAGTTGCTTAGCAACGACATGTATTTAAATCAACTCACGATCAATAGATTAAAGAGGGAATTAACTGTGCTCAAAGAGGACTACGGGCAAATGATTGTAAAATCATACAAAAGCCGGTCCGAACAAAGCAGAGCTATGTTTTTATTGTCCTCTGAGAATTTTTTGCAAGCCTACAAACGGGCGCAGTACATGAAGCAATATGCTAGTTACCGCAAAAACCAGGGCTTAGAAATTCAGACTAAGTCAGAGGAATTGGTGGTGCACAACCAAACGCTAGAAGTCCAAAAAACAGCCAAACAAAAATTAATAGAAGAAAACGAAAAGGAACGTTTGGTGTTAGAAAAAGAAAAGCAGATTCAACAAGAATTAGCAAAGGCGATAAAAAAAGACAAGAAACAACTCTTGGCCGAAATCAAAAAGAAGCAACAAGAAACCAAAAATATCGACAACCAAATTGCTAAGTTATTGCGTGCAGCGATCGCGGCGGCCAACAAAAAAACAGCTACTGCCGCTGCGAAATCAAATCCTAAAACCTCTGCCGAAACTACGAAAGCTACCGAAACCTCTGCAAAAATTGTATTGACAGCCGAAGGTAAAATCGAATCGAATAATTTTAGAGCCAACAAAGGAAAATTGCCTTGGCCAGTAGAAAAAGGATTTGTTTCATTGCCTTATGGCGATCAACCGCATCCTATTGTCAAGTCGCTTATAGTTCATAACAGCGGGGTTGAAATCACCACAGATCAAGGCGCAAATGCACGTGCTGTTTTTGCAGGAGAAGTAATCAGTGTAATGGTATTGTCTCCGGTAAATAAAGCCGTTATGATTCAACACGGGGATTATTTTACCGTGTATCAAAACTTAAGTAGCGTGTCGGTAAGCAAAGGAGATAAAGTGTCTATCAAGCAACCAATTGGGCGCATTAGAACCAATGGTGATACCGGTAAAACGGTGCTAAAATTTACGATATCACAAAATACCGTTTACAACAATCCCGCCACTTGGTTGTTTAATATGTAATTAGACAAAAAGCGCTTTTAGTTCGGTGGCGTCGTGCGGGCTCATTTTCCCTGCCAATACTAAACTCAATTGTTTGCGGCGTAAAGCAGCTTCAAATCGTTGTTTTTCTAGGTCTGTTTCTGGTATTACTGGCGGAACTTCTACTGGCCTACCCGTATCATCAACTGCCACAAAGGTATAGATGGCTTCGTTGGCTTTGTTTCGATTGCCTGTTTCCCGGTCTTCTACCCACACGTCAATGAATATCTCCATCGAGCTGGTAAAACTTCGGGATATTTTTGCCTCAACAGTAACCACACTTCCTAAGGGAATAGATCGGTTAAAAGCCACATGATTTACCGAGGCAGTTACGGCTACTCGTCGTGAATGCCTGCGCGCAGCTATACTGGCAGCACGGTCCATGCGCGCCAATAACTCGCCGCCAAATAAATTATTTAACGGATTGGTTTCGCTAGGTAAAACTAAGTCGGTAAGAACTGTAAGTGATTCGGAAGGAGTTCTGGCTTGCATAGGCTAGGTATAAAAAATCCCGCAATCAGCGGGACAATTGATTATAATTCTTTAACGAGTATCCATGCTTCTGGGTTGGATTTTACAATATCGGTTTGTGCGGCTTTGGCTTCAGCATACGTTAAATAGCTGCCATACAAAACAGGAAATAAGCCGTGTTTGTTTTGTTCTATACGACGCGCAGGGTAGCCTAGTTTTGTTAAATTTTGCAATACAATATTGGCGTTTCCTTCGTTTCTAAATGCACCTGCCACAATGTGATAGGGCATTTCTTCAGCCGCAACAGGCAAAGAAACGCTGCGAATTGGGTTTTGAATTAAAAAGGTTGCTTCTTGAATTGATTGTTGAACCTCTTTTTGTACTGCTGTTTCAACCAGCAAGGTTTCGTGCTCAATTTGATCGTTGTATAATTTTAAGCCAACACTCCCGGTTGCTGTAAGCGCCAAGACAAAAATTGCTGCATATTTGAGATAAGTGGGTGTTTTTCTGCGTTCAGGAGTAAATTGTATAGGTGCTTTTTCTTCAAGCTCTTGTACTTCTTTTTTAAGTTCTTCCCGAAGAATTTTAGGAGAAACAAAAGTGGTTAATCCAAAGGCCTCTGGCAGGTAGTTCAAATTATCAGCAGGAGTAAACAGCAAATTATTTTCGGCGGTTAAAGCAATTTCACCAATATTTTTAAGAGTAAAATTCCCATTCACTTGCAAAATACTTTTCCAAATTGCAATTTCACTTTCTATAGCCTGGATCGCATTTTCGTAGGAAGTTTTTTCAGCTTCCGCAATGTGGTTGGCTAACAAACCGTCGTTGTTTTTGAGGTGAGTGGTGAACGAAATTACTTTTTTGGGAGGGAAGAAAGAATGATTCGCTTCATACAAATAGGCCGATTGCATTTCGGTTAAAAATGCACCAAAGCCCGGAACCGTTACACATTGGTGACGGTAGAGTAGATCAGAAATGTAGCGTTCAATCTTCATGAAAGCAAAGTTAACCAATGCGAAAGAGTAGCAAAATATAATCCACAATTTTTTTCAACAATTTCCGAATATTCGCTACTTTTCCTCTTCAAATTTCTACTATGCGCCACGAAGAATTACTCTATGTATTAGCCCTGCTAAAAGCCGAAGGCATTGGAGATGCCACCGCCAAAAAACTAATTTCCCGCTGTGGATCAGCTGAAGCGGTTTTTAAAACCCCATTATCTCAACTCAAAGGAATAGGAAAAGGAGCCGAGAATATCTTCCGTCAACTTAAATCTCCTCAATTGTTAATTGCTGCTGAAGCCGAGTTGAATTTTATTAAAAACAACAACATTCAAGCGGCTTATTTCCTAGAAGACAATTATCCCGAACGACTGAAACATTGTTTTGACGGGCCCATTTTACTCTTTTCAAAAGGCAATATTCAGTACAACAACCGAAAAATTATCAGCATTGTAGGTACCCGTCAAGTTACGCCTCATGGTGCTGCGTTTTGCAAACAACTCATTGCCGATTTGGCGCCTTTAGATCCAATCATTGTGAGTGGATTTGCTTTTGGAGTTGATATTGTAGCACACCAAGCAGCATTAGAACTGGGCCTGCAAACCATTGCGGTAGTCGCTCACGGATTAGATTTACTTTATCCCAAAGCCCATCAAAAACACCTATCTCAATTGCTAGAAAACGGCGGTTTACTCACGGAATTTTGTAGCGGAACGCCGCCCGAAAAGGAAAATTTTGTAAGGCGAAATCGCATTGTGGCGGGAATCTCCGAAGCTACGATTGTGATTGAATCGGCCGAAAAAGGAGGTTCACTCATAACCGCCAACCGAGCTTTTGACTACAACCGCGATGTCTTTGCAGTACCCGGTCGTGCCACCGATAAATACAGCCAAGGTTGTTTGCAGCTTATACAAACCCAAAAAGCCCAGTTGTTAACTAGCGCAGCCGATATAGTATATCACCTCAATTGGCAGTTAAATTCGCCTCCAAAAGCAGTTCAAAAACAATTGTTTGTCGAGCTCAACTCAGATGAACAACAGGTGTATGATTATTTGTTGACCAACGGCAAAGAAGAACTTGATTTTATCGCGATGGCCTGTGAGCTGCCCATTTACAAATTGTCGGGATTGTTGCTCACGCTAGAATTAAAAGGAGTAATTCGGCCGTTGCCGGGCAAATTATTTGAAGCTATTTAGTCCCGAATCCCAATTTTTCACGCACCCGATTGAGCACACCATCGGCAATTGTACTTGCTTTGGCTGCTCCTTGCAGCAAGGCAGCATCTAGCTCGCCTAAATTGTTCATGTAGTAGTTGTATTTTGTTCGTTCGGTTTCAAAACGACTCAACAGCAACTCAAACAAGGCTTGTTTGGCATGGCCGTAGCCAAAATCACGTGTGGCGTTTTGGTATCTTTCGCGCATGGATTGCAACTGCTCATTGGTAGCGAGTAGTTTATACAAGGCAAATACATTACAGCTATCTGGATTTTTTGGCTCTTCAAGTGGAGTGCTGTCGGTTTCGATGCCCATGATTTGCTTGCGCAAGGCCTTGTCGTCCAAGAAAATATTGATGGTATTGTTGGCCGATTTGCTCATTTTACCGCCATTGGTTCCGGGTACGTATTTGGTTTCTTCTTGCACAGATGATTCGGGTAATACAAAGGTATCGCCCATTTGGTGGTTGAATCGTGCGGCCACATCGCGGGTAATTTCAATGTGCTGCAACTGGTCTTTACCAACCGGAATAAACTCGGCATCATACAGCAAAATATCAGCAGCCATAAGCATGGGGTAGCTAAACAGCCCCGCATTTACATCGTCCAAGCGATCGGATTTATCTTTAAAAGAATGCGCCAACGTAAGCCTTTGAAACGGGAAAAAACAACTCAAGTACCAAGCCAATTCTGCCGTTTGCGGCACATCTGATTGGCGGTAAAAAATCACCTTGTCAATATTTAGCCCACAAGCCAACCAAGCGGCGGCCGTACTATAGGTGTTGGCGCGTAAAGCAGCTCCATCTTTAATTTGGGTCACCGAATGCAAATCGGCAATAAATAAATAAGAGTCGTTTTCAGGCTTGTTTGATAATTCAATGGCCGGAATAATGGCTCCCAATAAATTTCCTA
>JBJOOG010000008.1:0-6889 GCA_046051465.1 Bacteroidota bacterium
ATCTATGAAGATGCGCACATTTTTGCACCCAATTTGCATGCCATGGGACTCATGACCAACCGTGACTTTCAGAATTATTCGTCCTTGTTTGAGTTGATGGAAAGTTTGGTAGCCCCGCCAGATATGCTTATTTACTTGCGTAGTTCTATTCCCAATTTGGTAAGTCAGATACACCAACGCGGACGCGAATACGAAAATTCCATTTCAATTGACTACTTGAGTCGACTCAACGAACGCTATGAGGCGTGGATTACCAATTACGACAAAGGAAAATTGCTCATTATTGATGTGGATGACATTGATTTTGTAAACAAACCCGAAGACCTGGGCACCATCATTAACCGCATTGATGCCGAAATCAACGGTTTATTCTAACACCCAAAGCTACTTTTAAGTAGCTTTTTTTATGCCTTTTGACAAACTGAAAGCAGCGCTTTAATTTCGGCAGCATCGGCTTCTTTACCACTGGTTGTTGCCGATGAATGCACCCAATGTAGACCCGTTTCGGTTAAGAGTTTATGCACTGTGTTTGATCGAATTCCGCCTCCTGCCAGCAATGTAATTTTACCTTGGGCTTGGGCTTGAAGTTTTTGGAGGGCAGCTATTCCATGAACCGCGTTGCCAACATGCCCGGCCGTTAATAGACTTTTGAATCCGAACTCAATAAGATCTTGTAATCCCAATTCCTTGTTCTCAACTTCATCAAATGCCCGATGAAATGTGCAGGGCAAAGGCTGGGCCAATTGCACCAATTCCTTGTTTTGTGTGGAATGAATAGCGCCATTTTTGGTAAGACAACCAAATACAAAGCCGTGAGCACCGGCTTCTTTAAATACAAGCAGCTGCTGTTTCATTTGCTCAAACTCAGCAGGAGTATACACAAAATTTCCGCCACGGGGACGAATCATCACATAAATTGGTAGGTTAACTTGTGCGAGTATTTGGTTAAAATGGGCAATTGATGGCGTAATTCCACCAACTGAACGATCGGCACAAAGCTCAATGCGGTGAGCACCCGCTTGCAGCGCAATCACCGCCGATTCTACCGAAAAACAAGCAATTTCTAACTGGGCCATTATTTCAAATAAAAGGGAGCATCAATTAATTTGGGCCCAGAAACATCGCGCACGGCATAGTTAAAGCCCCCTTGAATGCAATAGGAACCGTGATTGCCTTGTTTGTCTAAAGCAATGAATCCAACCTGTATGTCTTTTAGGGATTTGTTGCGGGATTTGGTTAGTTTCACAATGCGCATCACCGCTTCTTCACAGGCCTGTTGTGGCGTTTTGCCTTGGCGCATGAGTTCTACAACCAAATGACAGCCCGCGATGCGAATAACCTCCTCACCATGACCAGTTGCCGTGGCTGCCCCGATTTCATTATCAACATACAAGCCAGCACCAATTATGGGTGAATCGCCCAATCTGCCATGCATTTTGAAAGCCATTCCGCTAGTGGTACAAGCACCCGATAAATTGCCTTGGCTATCAAGTGCTATCATACCAATGGTATCGTGGTTTTCGATATTCACTATGGGTTTGTATTGACTGGTTTTGAGCCACTCCTTCCACTCTTTTTCTGATTCGGCCACCAACAAATTCTCTTTTGGAAATCCTTGTGATAAGGCAAACTGTAGGGCCCCATCACCCACCAACATCACATGTGGCGTTTTTTCCATCACCGCGCGCGCCACCGAAATGGGGTGTTTGATAAACTCCAAGCAAGCCACCGAACCAATATTGGCTTGTTCATCCATAATGCAGGCGTCCAAGGTTACTCGCCCGTCGCGATCGGGTCGGCCACCATAGCCCACAGAACGCTCATTTGGGTCGGCTTCGGGTACTCGAACACCGGCCTCAACAGCATCAAGTGCTCGGCCATTGGCTTGCAAAATTTCCCAAGCGGCACCATTGGCTTGCAAGCCAAAATTCCAGGTAGAAAGTACGATGGGTTTATTTACGCTTGCATTTTTGGTTTGGATTTCCTGTGCTTTGACTGAAAAATTTGGCAATGCCATAGCCACGGAACCGGCTGCGGCTGTTTTGATAAATACTCTTCGATTGGTCATTTGGATTGATTTGATTGGACTAAAATACAATAAGTAACAAAAAAAATGCCCCACTAAGGTGAGGCATTTATTATTTAGGTGCAGAGTTGTTTATTTAAGCGCTTCTACTTTTGCTTTTACCTCGTCTAAGGTTCCTTCAAAAGTTTGTACGTTGGCAGCACCATTGGTTGATGTTTTTACTGTGGCTTTGGCTTTGCCGTCCACATTTTGAATATCAACCGTGATTACTTTGTCCATCTTTTTGGCGCAACAAGCTGCTTTACCTTCAGCTGGCGCAACAAATTTACCCTCAGCATCGTAGTGTGACAAACACATTTCTTTTTCTTCTGGTGTACATTTTAAGGAATCGCACATGGCAGCACATTCGTCTTTGGTCATGGTAGCACATTTGCTCATGTCGCATTTGCCCATCATTTCACCTTCTGCACATTCCATTTTAAGCATCATCACTTTTGGTGCGTTTTCATGCACACCGCTACCCAAGATAGGCGCAATTACTAACCCAATTAAACAGGTTAATTTGATCAAGATGTTCATCGATGGACCTGAAGTATCTTTAAATGGATCTCCTACTGTATCTCCAGTTACCGCAGCTTTATGCGCGTCTGATCCTTTGTAAGTCATTTCTCCGTTGATCATTACACCCGCTTCGAATGATTTTTTTGCATTATCCCAAGCACCACCGGCATTGTTTTGAAACACAGCCCAAAGTACACCCGAAACGGTTACTCCAGCCATATAACCACCCAACATTTCAGCGATCAATTGGTTGTTATCAGCGTAAACTAATTTACCCAACAACACAATAGCAATTGGGAAACCAATGGTTAAAATTCCTGGCAACATCATTTCGCGCAAAGCCGCTTTGGTTGAAATCGCCACACATTTACCGTATTCTGGTTTTCCTGTTCCTTCCATGATTCCTGGAATTTCTTTAAACTGACGACGTACTTCGTAAACCATGTCCATCGCTGCTTTTCCTACAGAGTTCATCGCCAAAGCAGAGAACACAACAGGTATCATTCCTCCTACAAACAACATGGCCAATACAGGCGCTTTAAAGATGTTGATTCCGTCAATTCCGGTAAAAGTTACATAAGCCGCAAACAAAGCCAAAGAAGTTAAGGCTGCCGAAGCAATTGCAAATCCTTTTCCAGTGGCTGCAGTAGTGTTTCCTACAGAATCCAAAATGTCGGTACGCGTACGTACTTCTTTTGGCAATTCACTCATTTCGGCAATACCACCGGCATTGTCAGAAATCGGTCCAAATGCATCGATCGCCAACTGCATAGCCGTAGTTGCCATCATCGCTGAAGCAGCTAAAGCAACTCCGTAGAAACCAGCTAAAGCATAAGATCCCCAAATTGCACCTGCAAATAATAAAACAGTTGGGAAAGTAGAAATCATTCCGGTAGCTAAACCAGCGATTACGTTTGTTCCTGCTCCTGTTGATGATTTTTGTACAATAGCCAATACGGGGTTTGTACCTAAACCAGTGTAATATTCAGTAACCGATGAAATGGCTCCACCCACAATTAAACCAATAATGGTGGCGTAAAACACACGCATCGAAGAAATATCTTGTAAGCCTTCGCCGAAGAATTCCATTTTCATGGTGGCGGGCAACATATATTGTACTAAGAAGAAACAAGCTACAGCAGTCAATACAATAGAAACCCAGTTTCCGATGTTTAACGCTTTTTGTACTTGTGCTTCTTTGGCATCATCACTCGAAATTTTTACCAACATTGTTCCAACAATAGAGAATAAAATTCCAAAACCAGCAATGGCCATTGGCAATAAAATAGGTCCGATTCCGCCAAAAGCATCTTCGATTTTACCACCCATATCTTTAATTACGTAGTTTCCTAATACCATCGCAGCCAAAACAGTTGCTACGTATGAACCAAATAAATCGGCACCCATACCGGCTACGTCACCTACGTTATCTCCTACGTTATCCGCAATAGTAGCTGGGTTACGTGGATCATCTTCAGGAATTCCTGCTTCTACTTTACCTACTAAGTCAGCACCAACGTCGGCTGCTTTAGTATAAATACCTCCGCCCACACGAGCAAACAAAGCAATAGACTCAGCACCCAAAGAGAAACCCGCTAAGGTCTCTAACACGATAGTCATGTCTTCGGTGTTGGTCCACACGCCGTTCATGAAGAAACGGAAAAATACAATAAAGAAACCGGTAAGTCCTAATACAGCTAAGCCAGCAACTCCCAAGCCCATAACGGTACCTCCGCCAAATGAAACTTTTAAGGCTTGCGGCAAACTTGTACGAGCCGCTTGAGTAGTTCTCACATTGGTTTTGGTCGCGATTTTCATACCCATATTTCCAGCTAAAGCCGAAAAGAATGCACCAAAAACAAAAGCAATTACAATTAGCATGTGTGTTTTAACGCCTGGTAGAAAAGTAATACCTGCCAACACTACACTTGCAATCAATACAAATATAGCCAGCAAACGGTATTCTGCTTTTAAAAAGGCCAAAGCTCCTTCATAGATGTATTCTGAAATTTCTTTCATTTTACCATCTCCTGCATCCTGCTTTAACACCCAAGCTCTTTTAGCTGCCATAAAAAGCAACCCAATAATTGCCATAACAATTGGCACATAAATCATAAATGAATCCATAAGGTTAATTTTAGTTCTTAATTTATCGGGGGCAAAAATAACAAAAAAACGAGAACATATACAAGATGTAGTTGCTTATTGCGCTTGGGCAAAGAAAAAGTGGTGACAATGCATAAGCGATGTACGCAAGAAGAAACAAAAAACTGAACCTATTGGATTAAAAGTTGGGGTTGAATCCAATTCGGATACCAAATCGAGGCGCCTCGGGCCCATTGATATTTTGAAAATCGGTGCGCCATACAAAATCAAAGCGCAGCGGTCTGAAATTGCCATACCCAATATTTTCAATACCAAATCCATACTCAGCATAAGCCGATCGTGACGGAGCCATGTATTCAATGTTGGATCGGTTGATGGCACTATTTTCTGGGCGAATGCTGCCATATATGGCGCGATAAAATCCAATTTCGCGGAGTTTTAGTTTTTTTAATCCCGGAATTTTATTGAAAATATAACCGTTAAAATGATGTTGAAAAGAGCCCATGATATAGGTATCGGTTACCATATCATAATAATCAAGCAAACAAAAAGATTTAAAATCAACCGAATACGATTGATTTGCAGCTACCGGAAACAACAAGGGCAAAGGAAGTGTTTCAAAACATTTTCCAACCTCAACATAGGGCCTGAAAATACCAAAATTACTTACAAAAACGGGCCTTGATACTGAAGCTTGTACTTTATTATAAGCCAGTTCACTGCCTAAAAAACCACTGATTCCGCGCGTGTATTTTAGGGTGTATGTGGGATGTAAGGTTGCCCCAAATCGTTGATCGACACCAAATCCATACACCACGCGCTTGGGCGTATAGGTAAATCCTACATTGGTTGTAAAATCAGTAAGCGTAGAACGTACGGTCGCGCCGTTATCATACGAATAATCCAAAGAGAAATAGTCGGGTGAAGCCGAACGAATATAGCGGTGAACCCCAGTGACAGATAAATGAAGATTTTTATGTATGGCCCAATCTACATACAAGGTGTTTTTGAATACCCGAGACAAAAAGTAATTGGTGCCTCGCATAATGAGCAAATTGGTTTCATTGACCGAATTCAATAAATCATTCACCTGCAAGCTCTGACCTCCCAATTGCAAGTTGTCGTTGATATGCGCTACACCCAGTGTAATGCGTGGCTCTCTAAACAGCAAGTATTTTGCCTCACCCCCGTATTTAAGTTTGGTATCTAAGGTTCCATAGGCTGTATACACCCGCGTTCTAAATCGATCATCGGGCGTGATAAAACTGCGCAATCCCGCCGTGAGTCGTAGGCCTTCGACATTATTATTGGAAATGGTTTGCCACAAAGAGCCAAACTGAACCCCCTTGAACAAATCAAAGTATCCGGTTGATATAATAGTAATGGCCGTTGATACATTTTTTACACGCGGATTGTCTTTTAATTCGCCAATTATTTTTCGCGTGCCAGCCAAGTTGGGATCTTTGGTTACAATTTTATCCCAGTAGGCATCCTGTTTTTCGAATTGATCCCGTCGAATTTGATTGATTTTCACGGCATAAAAATCGTTATCCCGATTGGGATTCAAATCGTATTCACTAAACACAATGTTTTTGCGAACAAACAATCCTTTTTCTTGGTCGTTCTTGGTAAGCAAGGTAAAATCACCTTCGTAAAAATCGCGCTCGGGCAAGAAAATACTATCGTCAACAATTTTATAATTCTTTTCGATTGACAGATTTCGTACCAAGTTTAGGTTGATGTTTTTGTTTACCCGCATGGTCACCTCTGTAAGAGAAAAAGTACGGTCAACTACTTTAAAACTACCTTCAAATCCAATGGTTCCTTCTTGTCTTGGAAAAAAATAAATTTGATAGATTTTTTTGTTGTTCTCCTCAATACTGTCCTTCAGTACGTAATCATAAATACCATAGCCGCGTGTAGAAATTGGACTAACAAAGGTTTTGTTCAAGATTTCTATGTCGTCTTGGTACACGTTAATATTCGAAAATGTATTGCTAATTCGATCAAACAAAAATCCGTATTGGCTCACCCCAATGTTTCGCTCGGCTTCCACATCTATGCGTTCTTTTTTTAGCTGATTGTTTCCGTAAATGGCCTCGTAATTTTCTTTCATGTAAATGGGCACAAAAAAACGTTTGTCCTTTTGCCCTGTTTTAATGATTTTTACAATGCTGTCGTATTGTTTGGCCATGG
>JBJOOG010000009.1:0-13671 GCA_046051465.1 Bacteroidota bacterium
GGGTTTCGGTATACCAACTGGGACAAGTTGGGCCCCCTATCTCGCGGCATCTACCACCTGGGCAAATTTTTGCAGCTCCCCATGGATACATTTTCCTTTAGGGCGGTGTTTATCAGGCAGCATTTTTGGAACATCGCAATCTACGGATTTGGCCTCCTAGCCACTCTGTTTGTGGCCCTTCGCGCACGAATGAAAATGGCCTTTAAAAAATTAGGGGTTTAAAGCTTCTAAGCGTTTTTTTAATTCATGGATGCGCTGCTCCAAGAATTCGATGTAAAGGTCTTTGTCTGATACCGCTGTGGATGGTTTTCCATTGATAGGCTCTCCGCTTGAAGCGCTGGATCTTCTGGGTACTGCTAAGGTGTTGGATTCCCCCATTTCAATGAGCTCCGTGGCCGTGTATCCAAATATATCACCTATTTGAGCCAGCCTTGTAATTGTTAATTCAACCTCCCCACGTTCAATTTTTGCATAGCCACTCAAACTCATGTTGAGTTGGTTGGCCATCTCCTCGCGTGACATGTTGTGGTCTTCCCTGATGCGTTTGATGATTTTTAAGGTGGGCTTCATGGAAAGGATTAATAAATAGCAATTTACTAAAGAAAAAGGCCGTTCATAAAGCCCTATTTGTGTTTTTTTGGTAAATTATAGGATAAATATTTTTATACGGATTTTCCTGAATTATTCACCATGTCGCACCATTTCAAAAGCAATTGCAAAGATTTTTGGCCAATTACAAGATTTTTAAAGGAGAACCCCATGCCCAAATGTCCTTAATCAGGATATTTTAATACTTTTGAAGGCGTTGAAAAATCTCAATTGGATCGGATTTAACATTTTTTCGTTTCTGCCGAAGTCGAATTTCGACTTCCATCAATCCTTTTCCACCCTGTTCATCATACAAGATGTAAAGGTTGCAGATGCTCTTGACGCCCAAATAGCAACCAATAACACCCATCAGGCTGATATGGCTCCAAAAGAGATATCTCAACTCGTGGAGAGATGTTTTCCCGATTTGGTGGTCAATGAAATCAAATGCCTCAACCCCATATCCGTGGTTGATTTTTTCGACAACCCCCAACCCCAATCCAGCAACGAGGTTCTCGTACCGCGCTTTAGCGGCGACTTGAAAAAGATCCAAAATGCAAACGCCTACGGAACAGGCGATTTCAATTTGGTTGTGAGTGAACAATGGAATTTTGAAGCAGTGCGAAAATTGCCCTGGAAGTTCCATACCCAAGGAGTGCGTCCCTATTTCTTCGATGTGAACCGGAATTTGCATTGGCAAAAAGAGAAGAAAGTTTTTAAACGACTGTATGAAAAAGGGGTGATTTTGCCCGTTGATCTCATCTCCATTGTTCATTGGCAAAAAAAATCCTCAATTTGGTGGAAAGCTTGGTTTTACAGGGGTTCGCGAGATGCCAAGCAGGCAAAAGTAGCCCTATATTTGAGTGAAATGGAAATTGATGCACCCTTGTACATGTATCTCAGCGAACTAAACAAATTGTCACAAACCCACGCCACCACCCAGTTGAATTGATTCGTTTTTAGTGTTATTGAAAATCCATGAAAAATTTGTTTAGTAAAAGGCTTTTTTTATTCCTATTCTCCATCCTGTTTTCCGCATTGCTGCTCATGGAAATCAGGGATTTTGTGCGCACGAAAAAATTGCTCAACGGCATAGTCACCAAAATCATAGCACAACCAAACGCCAATGGAGAAATGGGCCTGGTGAAAAATACACTCGCAACCGTGAGAACCCTCTCCAAACCCCGCACAGATTTCTTTCAGGGCGAACTCCAATATTCCGATGATTACCTTGAGGCCTTCTTCTCCGGATCCGGTGCCTGTGGCATGTACACGCTCTTCACCTGCCGATTGCTCACCGAATTGGGCTACGATTGTCGTGTGGTGCAGCAGCGAGTGGATAGTACCTGGGGCGGACACATTACCCTCGAAGTGGATTTGAACCGATTCAACAAGTCCCAACCCGCGCGATGGATGCTCGTAGACCCCCTTTTCAATCACATGTTCCTCGATACCCAACAGCGTGAACTGTCTGCCGATGCAGTGAAAGAACATTGGCCCAAAACCATGGGACAAGCGCCAGACGAATACGACATCTCCCAACTGCCGGCCGATTACGACATCAAATACAATTATCAGCAAGGGTTTCGGTATACCAACTGGGATAAGTTGGGCCCTATATCTCGCGGCATCTACCAACTCGGCAAATTTTTCCAGCTCCCCATGGATGCGTTTTCCTTTAGGGCGGTGTTTATCCGTCAGCATTTTTGGAACATCGCGATCTACGGTTTTGGTCTCCTAGCCACCCTGTTTGTGGCCCTTCGCACCCGCCGATAGAAATAAGCGCCACATTTTTTTGGTGGGTAAACGACCTACTTTACCCAAAAATTCCACATCTTTGAACCCGTATGTCGGAAGCTAAAAGCAAACGATCGGGCAGTTCTCGTTCAAGCAGTGGGGGTTCAAACGTAAAAACCCGAGAACGGTCGCGGAAAATCAAACAGTTTATTTTGTTGGGCATTTATGCCTTTATCATGTTGGTTTCGGTGCGAAGGATGATGCAAGATCAACTGCTTGGTTCCTTCTACATGGATTTGGCCGCGTTCGCTTTGCTTTGGTTGTACTACGCCCTCTCGGTAGCCAAAATCACCAAGGTGATCAAAATCAAAAGCCAATGGTTTTATGCCCACTTGCTGGTAGTGGTGATGCATTTGCTGGTGGTGGTGTTTTTGAACGAACCCAGCCCCGACAGTCAAATTCAATCCAATCAGGTGATCAAGGATTTACCCAAATCTGAGCCCGTGGTGCAGCCCTATAAAGTGAACGATTGACGGCGTCTGCGCTTCGTTTGATCTTCACATCAGTTGATTCCGATCAAAATCACAAGAAATTTTTACAGGTGAATGATAAAAAGCGGAGTTGAAAATCATTGGCTTTTAAAAAGTATTTTTAAAATGCTGTTCAACTCTTTGAGCGCTTCCAATCGAAGGCAATCAACCCAATACACAATGCCGAAAACAATAGTGCAAGCACCGATTGTACCCTGTAGGCATCAATGATCCACATCCGCAAACTCAAGGCATCGGTGCGATCTTTGCCGATCACGAAGGTCAATATTTTATAAGCGGACCGACTCACAACGCCTAATTTGTCCCAGTTGGTGTGGCGCCATCCCTGTTGATAGTTGTAATTCGGGTTGTAATTGGCGGGCGTATGCTTGGAATAGTAAGTGGCCCAATGAGCCCTGACATCGTGAAGTGTACTTAAAAGATTTTGGGCATCACGGAAGGTGTGTTTGAACAAAGGGTCCACCAGGATCATTTTTTTACCACTCTTTAAAGGCAATGCCACTGTGATGTGCGCACCCCAGCGATCATTCACGCGTTGCTGAACGATTTTGGGTTGATATCCCAACTTCTGAAATACCCGCGCCGCAAACAAGCTGTAATAGCCGCAAGCGCCCGTGCCGATGTAAAAACTCTGCAGGGAACTCCTAAAGTTGGTTGCTTTGAAGGAATGGTATGTATCGCCGCCTAAGATTTCAGACCGGCGTACCTGCAAATAATGACATAGTGCGATGGTGGAATCAATTTGATCCTCTTCGGACAGTCCCTGGGTTCTGTCTTTCACCTTCTGGGCGATGTTGCTGAGGATCTCGTTTTCGAACTGCGATTCCAGAAGTCCACTGACACCCACCGCCAAAGAAATACCCAACAACAGCCATAAAAAATTGGCTTTCAGTAGGGTGCGCAGCTGGGTGAGGTTTTTCAATGGGGAACCGGTTTTTATAAAGGTACAAAGTTACGCATAATCCATCGCGTTTCTGCGATTGGGTGAACTCTAGACGATGGAAACCGTTCATTGTATGTTTCAAAACGAGCAAATTTTTGTGAAGTGAAATAATTTTGTGTGAAATGGTTTGGATGGGATGCGAAAAGACAATTTCTGAGCGAGCGCAAAAACTTTGTGGGGTCTGATGCAAACCGCAGTGGTGAGATGTAATTTTGCACCACGATTTTTCAGCACGCTCATGAACCCCAAAACCAAAATCCTCATTGCCATAGATTGGTATAGGCCGGCGCACAAAGCGGGTGGACCAATAACCAGCATTGAGAATTTGGTGAACCTGTTGGGGGATGAAGAAAATTTGGAATTTTATGTTGTCTGCGGCCTGTTTGATTACGGCGCGGCAGAACCCTTGCCGGTGGAGCAAGAAACATGGATCAAATTGGGGAAGGCTCAAATACAGTACTGGCACCCCAAACGACTGAACTTAAACACATGGAAGCAAGTGATACAGCAATTGAAGCCGGATGTTGTTCACATGCAGGGTTTGTGGAGTATCAAGTTTTCGATCTTGCCGCTAATGGCCGCGCAAAGTTGCCGGGAAGTGTCACATATTGATAAAATCATTGTTTCACCCCGCGGTATGCTCACCCTTCAAGCCTTAAAACAAAAACGATGGCTAAAAGCACCGGTGGCTTGGGTGTTGAAGCGATTGAATGCCTATAAAAATGTGATTTTTCATAGCACCAACGACCAAGAGACGAAAGAAATTGCGAAATATTTGGGGGTAGGTGCGATTTCGATAGATAATAATACGAGCTCCCGAATTTCACAAAATTTGGGACCGGCAAAAAACCCAATTCTTCAAATGCCCAACGTGCCGCGCAGTTTGTACCGCGAAACCCGCGAATACGCAAAAATCACCAACCACCTCAACTGGGTCTTTGTAGGACGAATTAGCCCGGAGAAAAATCCCATGCTCTTGCTGCAAGCTTTGCAAATGCTCGATTGCCAAACCACCGGCTATTTCATTGGTGGATACCAAAATGAACCCTATTTCTCAGAGTTTCAAAACGCCATAAATAATTTGCCCACCCAACACCAAGTGAAATATTTGGGCGAGCTCGGCGTAGACGAAATTGCAGAATATCTTACCCACTGTGATCTGCTAATCAATACCAGTATCTCCGAAAATTTTGGACATGCCATGGCAGAAGCGCTATCCGCAGGAGTGCCCATTCTGGTTGGGCCCAATACCCCTTGGCAGCAACTGTGGGAGGCCAAAGCCGGAGATGTGGCTGATTATTCCGCGCAAGGTTTTGCCGTAGCGATGGACAAGTTTGCAAGCATGGATTCTACAACCCACAAACAGTTCAAAGCAGGTGCAATAGAACACTTCGCTGAGCGCTGCGAACTCAGCGCAACAAAGGCGAAATACTTGAATCTCTATTTGTTCCCTAATCCGTAAGTTTTACTTAACATCTCCATAATTCACAAAGGGGTTGTTTTCCTTTGTGAAAATCGCAACAAACCCAAAGGGATTTCGCTATTTTTGTGGCTTCGCAAAGTGTGTTTTTCTATTGCGTGCCCTAGGTTGCCCCATGTGACTGAAAGGGCGAAGCTTTAAAAACACTTCAATTCCAAAATTGTTTTTCATTTGAATTTTTCCCTAACAAAAACAAAAATTGCTGTCATTGGTCAAGGCTATGTGGGCCTTCCCCTAGCAGTAGAATTTGGCAAGTTGTATCCCACGGTGGGATTTGATATCAACATCACACGAATAGAGCAACTATCTCAAGGCATAGACCTCACCCAAGAAATGACGGCCGAGCAACTGCAAAACAGTGCCCAGCTCAAATTTTCTTCAGCGCTGAACGAAATTGCCGATGCCAACGTATACATTGTAACCGTACCCACACCCATTGATGCGCACAAAAAGCCTGATTTATCTCCGCTCAAAGGCGCAAGCAAAATGCTGGCCCAAGTGCTACAAAAAGGGGATGTGGTGATTTATGAAAGCACCGTTTACCCTGGTTGTACCGAGGAAGATTGTGTGCCCCTGCTAGAACAAGGCAGCGGACTCTTATACAACCAAGATTTTTTCTGTGGGTATAGCCCTGAGCGCATTGTGCCGGGCGACAAAGAACGTACCCTCACCAAAATTAGGAAAATTACCAGCGGCAGCGATGCACCCACCGCAGATTTCGTAGATCAGCTTTATGCCAGCATCATTTTGGCCGGCACCTATAAAGCGCCTAGCATCAAAGTGGCGGAAGCCGCCAAAGTGATTGAAAACTGTCAGCGCGACCTCAATATTTCCTTCGTGAACGAATTGGCCCTCATCTTTGACAGACTCAATCTCGATACCACCCAAGTACTAGAAGCCGCAGGGACCAAGTTCAATTTCTTGCCTTTCAAACCGGGTTTGGTGGGCGGACACTGTATCTCCGTGGATCCATACTATCTCACCAGCAAAGCGGAGAGTGTGGGGTATTTTCCAGAGGTTATTCACAGCGGGCGCAGAATCAACGACAATATGGGTGCGTTCATTGCCTCCAAAGTGGTGAAGTTGATGATTGCCAAAAACCAAACCGTAAAAGGTGCCAAAGCCTTGGTTTTGGGTATCACCTTCAAAGAAAACTGCCCTGATTTGCGCAACTCCAAAGTGATAGATGTGGTACGTGAACTACAATCTTACGGCGTGGATGTGGATGTGGTAGACCCACATGCCCAACCCGAAGAAGTAGAACACGAATACCAATTGGCGATGAGTTCTTGGGTGAATCTCCAATCCCAAAGCACAGCCAACCCAAACAAATACGCCGCGGTGATCCTTGCCGTGAGCCACAAAGAATTTTTAGAAATGGATGTAAGGCAGTTTATGCTGCCAGAAGCCGTTCTATACGATGTAAAAGCCGTTTTGCCACACTCATGGGTGGATGGCAGATTGTAAAAGTTTCATCGTAGATTTGCGAAAAAATCAGTAAAATGCTGAAAAACAACAAAAACTCTCAAAACCAGTGGATCAAACTAAGCCAGCGATTTTTTGCGGCCACTTTGGTCTTCTTGGCATTTACCCTCAGCGGCTGCTATCGCTACAAAAACCAGATCCTGTTTCAAGGACTCAAGGATACCACATACACAGCCAGCATGCAGCAGCCCAAGCCCATCATTCAGCGCGGCGATCAGCTCAGCATCATGGTGTATGGCCTCGACGATAAAACCACGGCCTATTTCAATGCACCCATGGGCGGTGGACAAGGTGGTATGATGATGCAGCAAGGCGGACAAGGTGGTGGTATGATGGGTTACATCGTGAATGAAGAAGGTACCATTGAATTTCCTAAATTGGGTACTATCAATATACTGGGCTACACCCATGAGCAACTCAGGGATACCCTGCAGAACCGACTCACACCCTGGATCAAAGACCCCATTGTGAATGTGAGGATGCTGAACTTTCGAGTTACTTTCATGACAACCACACACGCACAAACTGTGTTTATTATGAACCAAAAAACCAATATCCTACAGTTTTTGGGTATGGTAGGTGGTATTCAGTGGACAGATAGAAAAGACAATATTTTGATTATCAGACAGATTGATAGCGTGAGACAAGTGATCCATGTGGACTTCACCAACAAAGAGATTTTTAATAGTCCGGTGTACTACCTGCAGCCCAACGACATAGTGTACGTGGAACCCAACAAACTCAAATTTGTGGAATCCAATGTGGCCGTAATATCTCTAGTGACTAGTATCACATCCACCGTAAGCATCTTGGTGCTCTTTATTAACAACTTGGTGAAATAGTATGGAGAACGAAGAAGTAAAAAAAGAAATCGTCCCCATCAAGGAAATCCTGTTCAAGGACTACCTTCCTTACTGGCCCTATTTTGTGTTGGTGGGTATGTTGGCTCTATTGGCGGCTTTCGTGAACCTAAGATACCAAACGCCAGTTTATCAGGTGAATGCCATGATGATGATCAAGCCCGAAAAAGAGGGCATTAACTCCATGATGGAAAAGTTGGTGGGCGGACAAGGGGGGGGTGGATCTTCAAGCAACCTGAACGACAAATTGTATGTGCTGAAAAGTGATAGAATCAAGGCATTGGCTGCCAAAACGGCGCAATTGCAAGTAAGAATTGATTCTAAGGGCAAAGTATCATCTCTAGAAAATTTCAAGAACCTACCCATTCAAGTGGTGTTGTTGGAGCCCGATTCGGTTGTAGATTTCCGAATAGATTACACCTATGATCCCCAAGGTAGAGGGATTGTAGTGGGCGGACAACTCATTCCGTTTAACCGCAAAGTGGTTTTGGGTGGGAATGAAGTGGTGATGAAATGCAACAACCCTGGTCAGTGCGGAGCCAACAAGAACATACATACAATTAGCATCCTTTCGGCAATTTCGGCGGGTTACGCCAATGGCGGGGGATTTGCGGCAGTACCGGCAGAAAAAAGTAGCAGTATCATCAATTTGAGTCTCACAACCAACGTGCCTGAAAAGGGTGTTGCGATGTTGGATGCCATCATGCAGGCCTACAAAACGGTGAGTATGGATGATAAATTGCAACAAGCCAAGAATACCATTCAGTTTGTGGATGAGCGTTTGAAGGAACTCTCGGGCGACCTCGATTCAGTAGAGGGTAGCATTGAAGCATTCAAACGCAAAAATGGCATTGCTGACATTTCTGCAGAGTCGGAAATATTTATGGAAAACGTGACCGAGAGCGACAAAATGCTCGGTCAGTTAGATCTCCAATTGACCTTGCTCAATGATCTAGAGAAATACGTAATTGGCAGGGGTAAAAGCCCAGGCATGGTGCCTAGTTTGATTGGTTTGCCCGATGGTGGATACACCAGCAGTTTGCTATCCAAATTGTATGAGGCCGAATTGAAACTGCAAGAGCTTAAAACCAAAAATGGTGAAAGAAGCGATGTGGTGGTTGTGGCCAAGCAGGAAATCCAAGCCATGAAGGATGGCATTTATGAAAGCATCCAAAGCGTGCGCAAAAACTTGCAATCGCTGCGCCGAGAATACAGCATCAAGGCGGGTAAATATTCAGAGCTGATGCGCGATATCCCTGGCAAAGAAAGGCAGTTGTTGAATATCACTCGACAGCAGGTGGTAAAAAACGGGTTGTACACCTTCTTGCTGGAAAAGCGTGAGGAAGCGGCCATTCAGTATTCTGCAACTTTGGGCGATGTACAAGTTTTGCAACCCGCCGCAGCCAACTTTGCACCCATCAGTCCCAATGTAGGAAAAACCTACACCACATATTTGATCTTTGGATTGATACTGGTGGCTTTGGCGTTGTTTTTGAAGCAATATTTCAACAACAAAATCCAATACCGTTCAGAGATTGAGCGTAAAACCGATATCCCTGTAATTGAAGAAGTGGTGGAAGTGGAATCCGAATCTCCACTGGTGATGAAAGAAGGCAACCGAACCTTGATTGCAGAGCAATTCCGGAGTTTGCGAACCAATTTGAGTTATTACCCCACCGCGATACCCAACAAGAGCAGAATTTTGGTGAGTAGTTCGGTACCTGGGGAAGGAAAGAGTTTTATTTCTACCAATTTGGCCATCAGTTATTCGCTGACCGGACAAACCACCGTATTGATTGAAAGTGATTTGCGTAAACCCAACGTAGCCAAGCACTTTGATATTGGCAAGCGGATTGGATTGAGTAATTATTTGAGTGGCAGTGCTACCTTGGATGAGGTGTTGTTTGAAACGGGCATTGCCAATTTATGGGTGATTCCATCGGGTCCCATTCCCCCGAACCCCGCGGAATTGATCATGGGCAGCACCCGTTACAAAGATTTGGTGGATGCCTTGATAGAGCGATTTGATCGGGTGGTGATCGACTGTCCGCCCATTGGTTTGGTAACAGATGCCCAGTTGCTATCTCCATTGGTAGATGTGAGTTTGTTCGTTTGTAGACAGAACCACACCCCCAAAATGGCGTTTGCGAATTTGTTGAACCCCTTGTATGAAAGTGGAAAATTCGGTAGAATGGCCTTGGTTTTCAATGGTTTGAATCAACAAGCCAAAGGTTATGGCTATGGCTATGGCTACGGCTATGGCTATGGCTATGGCTATGGCTATGGCTATGGAAGTTATGGTTATGGCTACGGATACTATGGCGATACCCAGAAGAAATCTCATTGGACCAAAGTACTAATGGGATTGTTGTTATCTCCCATCATGACGCCGATTGGGGAGCTGAAAAGATTGACAAGTAAAGGAAAGAAAAATAAGAATGTATATTAATAATTTGGGCTTGGAGGTGATTGCAATATGAAACACAAGGAAGCCATCAGAGAGTGGGATTTAGTGATAGAGCCCCAAAGTTCTTTGCTAGAACTTAATCTAAAGGATGTTTGGCGTTACCGGGATTTGTTGTGGTTGTTGGTAAAGCGTGATTTTGTATCGTTCTACAAACAGACAATCCTAGGGCCATTATGGTTCTTCATACAGCCTTTGTTTACTACCATTATATTTACCTTCATCTTCGGTAATTTGGCGGGCCTTAGTACCGATGGATTGCCCCAGCCTTTGTTTTACATGGCGGGTATTACCGCATGGAATTATTTTTCTGACTGCCTAACAAAAACGAGTAGTGTTTTCCGTGACAATGCCCACATTTTTGGCAAAGTATATTTTCCCCGTTTAATTATGCCATTGAGTATTGTAGTGAGCAATTTGGTGAGGTTCGGTGTACAGATGCTATTATTTTTTGTGATGATGGTTTACTATCTTGTCCAAGACGAGATGGGTAGTTTGTTTCATCTCAATATGTACGTCTTATTATTTCCTGTTTTGGTTTTGATTATGGCATTGTTGGGCTTGGGCTTGGGCTTAATTATTACCGCATTAACGACGAAATACAGAGATCTTGCCTTTTTAATAACCTTCGGTGTACAACTGATGATGTACGCCACCACGGTCATTTATCCGTTGAGCGCAGCACCCGAGAAATACAAATGGTTAATAGAATTGAATCCCATGACGGGTATCATTGAGGCATTTAGATACGGATTCTTGGGACAAGGTGTGTTGACATTTAATTCCCTTGGTTACTCCATGATTTTCACGTTGGTATCATTAATATGTGGCGTTTTAATTTTTAACAAGACGGAGAAAACCTTCGTCGACACAGTTTAACTATGAGCAATACAGCCATTAAAGTAGAAAGTTTATCAAAGATTTATCGTTTAGGTGAAGTTGGTACAGGCACAATCTCTCGAGATATCGAGCGCTGGTTCAAAACAAGGGTTCTTAAGCAAGAGGATCCTTTTTTAAGAATTGGAGAAACCAACGACCGTACAAATAAAGGTGATTCCGATATTGTATACTCCTTGCGTGATATTAACTTCGAGATTCAGCAAGGGGATGCTGTGGGCGTCATAGGCCGCAATGGTGCTGGCAAAAGCACTTTGTTAAAAATTTTATCAAGAGTAACCACACCTACAATCGGAAAAATTAACATCAAAGGTCGTGTTGCTTCCTTACTAGAAGTTGGAACAGGCTTTCACCCCGAACTTACTGGAAGGGAGAATATTTACCTTAACGGTGCCATTCTCGGTATGCGTAAGCGTGAAATCGATTATAAATTAGATGAAATCATAGACTTCTCCGGCGTAGAACGTTATATTGACACGCCAGTCAAGCGTTACTCATCAGGTATGTATGTCCGCTTGGCATTTGCTGTCGCAGCTCATTTAGAATCAGAAATCCTAATTGTAGACGAAGTTTTGGCTGTTGGTGATGCCGAGTTTCAAAAGAAGTGCTTGGGTAAAATGGGTGAGGTGAGCAAAGGTGATGGGAGAACAGTGATGTTTGTGAGTCATAATATGGCAGCTATTAAAAACTTGTGCGATAAAGCAATTCTATTTAATAAGGGACAATTAGTAAGTTTTGGAAATGTTACAGATTGTATTTCGAATTACTTTGATCTCCAAAAAAATGCTGATGAAATTATTGACAGACAAAAACAATTGAGTATTATAGAAGATGAGGTTATTAAGTATAATTCAATTAAAATTATTCAAAATGGCATTGAAGTAAATGATGTTCATAACGATATGGAATTTGAAGTTGAAGTATGTTATACTATTAAAAAACGAACAAATGGCTTCCGATTATTTATTTATCTCTTTGATAATAATGAAATTTTGATTTCACAAACTTTTTTTGATGAGGAAAACCATACTGGAACATTAATGAATTTAGGTAATTACATCACAAAATTTATTGTGCCAATGAATTTGCTTATTGAGGGATTACATTCTGTTAAAATATTTTCAACTATCCACGATCTAAGAATTTGTGCACCGAAGGAAGGACTCAATTTAAACATTTCTGTAGTTGAAACTGGTTTATATAGAAGAAAACATTTTTCTGAAGAATATAGAGGCTTAGTGACCTTGCCGGTGCGAATATTTACGAAAAAACTATTTTAATAAAATTGAAAAACATCATTCTCAAATTAATCTCTTAGATTTTCTCGTTAATAACAACAATGTGATTTTTATTGATGCCAATAGTTTTGTCCAGTACCTTATTTCTATTTTTTTCGATAAAAGAGTAATTTTAATTTTATTTGTATCTAGCCAAGTATTGAAGCTTTTAAAGATTTAACTCGAATCAGGGAATTTATTTGTTTGCATTTAGGTGATTAGAGTGAAAAAAAACATTGAAATTTTACAAAGCTAACGACCATGAAGAAATGTTCAGCGGTTTTATAGATCTTTTTTATTGGGATTATTTAATTAGGCTTAAAAGTAATAAAGATATACTAGCGGAATTTTAGGAATAATTAAAATCAATGTTCACCTCTAAATTATCTTTTAATTATGAAAAAAAACTAAAGATACCTTTTTTGTTTTATTGATAAGTGAGTAAGTGTATATGAAATATTTAATACAATAGATTTTAATAATTGTAATTTTTTATATTAGAAAACAACTATATTCTTTAAAAGGTGAGATTACTACTTGGGCAAAAAGTTATTACCTTTTAATTGGTTTGAGCGGGGATAGTCTTTTTTATTTAAAAAAGACATAAAAAATAAATTTAAAATTTCTGTATGTCAAAATATAAAATAAGCTGTTCGAAAAAAACTTTATTTAAAAGGAACATGCTCAATGTTTCAGTCAAATTTTATTGTAGAATTCTCGCAATGTAGTGATTACCCAACGCTTTGTTCTCCTTTGTGTATAAATGAAAAAAATTAAAATTAATTTTTCCGATTTCTGGCCTGGTTTTAATCCTTTAAATAATTACTTGTATAATACACTGGTAAAATATTTTGATCTTGAACTCAGTGACAATCCGGACTTTTTGTTTTTCTCATGTTATTCTTATAAACATTTAAATTATAAATGTATTAAAATTCAATTTATTGCAGAGAATTTAAGGCCCAATTATGATATTGCAGATTATGCCCTTTCATTTGATTACTCAGATGATAAAAGACATTTGAGAGTCCCACTTTACTTGTTTTATTTTGATGAAGAACATACGGTCGATAGGTTACTCAAACCTAAAACTGATAACGAAATAAGAAATATTTTAAATAAAAAAAAGAAGTTTTGCTGTTTTATTGTGTCGAATCCAAATGCAGATTTACGAATTAAATTTTTTCATGAGTTATCAAAATATAAAAAGGTGGATTCTGGAGGGAAGGTTCTTAATAATATAAATAAAACGGTAAGAAATAAATTGGATTTCATGAGTGAATATAAATTTATTATAGCATTTGAAAATTCATCTTATCCTGGTTATACAACCGAAAAAGTATTAGAACCTAAACAAGTTGATACAATACCGATTTATTGGGGTAACTA
>JBJOOG010000010.1:0-9301 GCA_046051465.1 Bacteroidota bacterium
CATTAGATCCTTCTGTACGCTACATTAAAATGCACGGTCGAAAAATTTATGAATTTGCGCTAAGTCGAGTGCCGCAAGCCATGAAAGAATGTGTAGACAAATCGGGAATTGACATCAAAGACATCAAGAAAATATTGATTCACCAAGCCAACGAGAAAATGGATGAAGCCATTGTAAATCGGTTTTATAAATTATACAACGAAGCTACACCCGATGGCATTATGCCCATGAGTATTTCGTTTTTGGGCAACAGCAGTGTGGCTACCATTCCTACGCTGTATGACTTGTTATTACAGGGAAAAATTGAAGGTCAATCGATACACAAAGGCGACATTTTACTCTTTGCTTCGGTAGGTGCTGGGATGAACATCAACGCCTTTGTATACAAACATTAAGGTTTTGATTTTCTAAAAGCGAAACTAGTTTTCTTTGTATATTTACCGCTCGATTCAACCGCCTAACTCATGTACGAAAACACCTATCCCAACAAACGGTTTCAACGCACCTTAGCCTTTTTAAAACAGCACATCTCACCAAGCGAAACCATTTTGGATTTGGGTGTAGATAATCCGTTTTCAAAAATCATGCGCAACGAAGGATATGCCGTACAAAACACCTCGGGCGAAGACCTAGATTTTGATCAAACAGCTTTACAGCAAAGCAAGGCCGAGGTAGTAACCGCCTTTGAAATTTTTGAACATTTGCTCAATCCGTTTACCGTATTACAAAGCATACAAGCAAAAAAAATACTCATTTCAATTCCCATGCGTTTGTGGTTTTCGTCAGCTTACCGCAGCAAAACCGACAAATGGGACCGACACTACCACGAATTTGAAGATTGGCAATTGGATTGGCTACTCGAAAAAACAGGTTGGAAAATTATGGCCCGTGAGCAATTTACCCATCCGGTAAAAAAAATAGGATTCCGTCCACTACTTCGTTATTTTACCAACCGCTATTACATCATCTACGCCGAAAAAATTGACTCATGAAGCCCAAATATGTCGTTGTAATTCCCGCCCACAATGAAGCCCAATTTATTGGGCTGACGCTGCAATCATTAGTTGAGCAAACTGCGCATCCCTACAAAGTGGTGGTCGTGGACGATAATTCTACCGACACTACTGGATTGGTTGCACAAGAATTCGCAAAAAAATACAACTACATTCACGTAATAACCAATGCTTCTGATGCCGCTCATTTGCCCGGCAGCAAAGTGATTCGCGCCTTTCAAGCGGGATTTGATACCTTGGGAAAGGACTTTGAAATTGTAGTAAAACTAGATGCCGATTTAATTCTACCGAACGATTACTTTGAAACCATTATAAGCTATTTTGACGACGACATGGCAGTGGGAATGGCCGGTGGATTTGCTTACATTGAAAATAACAAAGGCGAATGGATTTTAGAAAATCTAACCGATAAAGACCACATTCGCGGCGCATTCAAAGCCTACCGACGTGCCTGTTTGGAAGAAATTGGCGGATTAAAACCGGCCATGGGCTGGGATACGGTTGATGAATTGTTGTGCCATTATTACGGATGGAAAGTAATAACTGATGCCCGATTACAGGTAAAACACCTCAAGCCAACCGGTGCAAACTACAACAACAAAGCCCGCTACAAACAAGGCGAAGCTTTTTATAGCTTGGGATACGGATTTTTAATTACCGGAATTTCGTCGGCAAAATTGGCCTATTTGAAAAAGAAACCGGGTCTATTTTTGGATTATATGTTGGGCTATTTTCGTGCGCTATGGCAGCGTAAACCCTTATTGGTTACAGCTGATCAAGCCCAATTTATTCGCAAATACCGATGGCAAAAAATGAAACAAAAACTCAGTAAAACCAACTAATCGCTATGATGCTTCTTCGCTATTTATCGCAAATTGGAAAGTACGCTTTGATGTGGGTTGAGATATTCAAAAAACCGACTAAATGGTCGGTCATGAAAATTTTAATCTTAAAAGAAATAGACGACTTAATCATGGGGTCATTAGGCATTGTAGCCTTTATTTCCTTCTTTGTGGGCGGCGTAGTTTCAATTCAAACAGCCCTTAACCTAACCAATCCCTTAATTCCCAAATACCTCATTGGCTTTGCCACACGTCAGTCTATGATTTTAGAATTTGCGCCTACCTTTATCTCCATCATTATGGCCGGTAAAATGGGATCGTTTATCACCTCCAGCATAGGCACCATGCGGGTAACCGAACAAATAGACGCCCTGGAAGTAATGGGAGTGAATTCGATAAATTACTTGATATTTCCAAAATTAATGGCCTTGCTGCTGTATCCGTTCTTGATTAGTATCAGTATGTTTTTGGGTATTTTTGGCGGTTGGGTAGCAGCTGTTTATGGCGGATTTGCGTCAAGCTCAGACTTTGCATCGGGACTTCAACAACAATTTATTCCTTTTCATATTGCGTATGCCTTTATTAAAACTTTTGTGTTTGGATTGCTGTTGGCTACCATTCCCTCCTTTCACGGATATTACATGAAAGGTGGTGCACTCGAAGTTGGTAAGGCCAGTACCGTATCGTTTGTATGGACTTCTGTAACCATTATTTTAATGAACTACATTCTCACCCAAATGCTCTTAACCACATGATCGAAGTAAAAAATGTAGAGAAATCGTTTGGCAATTCCAAAGTATTGAAAGGGATATCAACCATTTTTGAGACGGGAAAGACCAATTTAATAATAGGCCAAAGTGGCTCGGGAAAAACGGTATTACTCAAGAGCTTATTGGGCATTCACACACCAGAAAAAGGCAGCATATCGTTTGATGGCCGCATTTACTCTTCCCTATCAGCCGATGAAAAACGTGAATTACGTACCGAAATTGGCATGGTATTTCAAGGAAGCGCTTTATTTGATTCGATGACTGTGGCCGAAAATATAGGATTCCCACTCAAAATGTTTACCACTAAAACCAAAGCCGAAATACAGGAACGGGTAAATTTTGTACTCAATCGGGTAAATCTGGTTGATGCCCACAATAAACTTCCATCTGAAATATCAGGTGGAATGCAAAAAAGGGTAGCCATTGCGCGCGCCATCGTGAATAATCCCAAATATTTATTTTGTGACGAACCCAATTCGGGCTTGGATCCCAAAACCTCGATTGTAATTGATAACTTAATCAAAGAAATTACCGAAGAATACAACATTACCACGGTAATCAATTCGCACGACATGAATTCGGTGATGGAGATTGGCGAAAACATTGTATTCCTAAAAGACGGACTCAAAGCTTGGCAGGGGACAAAAGATGAAATTTTTCATACAGACAACCAAGCCGTTGTTGATTTTGTGTATTCGTCCAATTTGTTCAAAAAAGTACGCGAGGCCTATCTAAAAGGCTAATTGTCTTTCATGTTTTGATCCACCTCGACTGTTTTGGTTGAATTGTATCGAAAAATCTCAAAGTAATACCCAATTACAAAAAAATCTTTTCCCGTCTCGTCGTTGATTTTGTAATCAAACTGACGCAAAAAACCCAATTGAACGGATGCTTCTTTAGAAAAGAAATAACTGCCTGTAAATTGAAATCTATTGCGTTCAAAATACGGCTGGGTATCGGTAAAAAAAAGTTCATTCGACAAATTCAACTGAAACGGCTTATAGCCATTAGTTTCTTTTCCAAATGGATAATTAACTCCCAACCGGTAGCGAAATCTATTGCGAAATCCAGCGCTGGTCCATCGAAATTCAGAACGATAACGCTGTTCTATTTTAAATTGACCTATCGATTGCAACAAACTCAATTGAGGCCACAACCTAAATTCGTTGTTGTTTTTTGGCGTACTAAAGTTACCGCCTGTTTTGTAGGTTTGGTAGCTTCCTGCTCCCAGGGTAAGGCGAACGGCTTTGTGTAGTTTATAATTAACCGCTGCTTTGTATTCGTAGTAGTGAAACTGATCATAAAAGGCCAACGAACGGAGCTGTGCCTCAGCAAAAAAACTGAGTGTGTCCGAATAATTGTACTTGATATTTACACTATTCCAAGTGCCTGAAGTATTGGTTTGGGCTAATGCGGATTGCAATCCAACAATACTCAACCAAACAAAACAGAGTCTATTCATCCTTTTGATTACTTGGGCAACTGCGCCACAATCCCTTTAATTTCTTGTTCTTTGCCTTTGGGATATATGAGCAACACATTGTCTTTATCCACAACAATAAAATCGTGTAAGCCGTCAATCACAACAATTTTATCTTTGGCGGTACTGATGATGTTACTCGATGTATTTTGCAACAAGACCGTTGCATTTACAACTGCATTGTTGTGTGCATCTTTATCTAATTTTTCGTGCAAAGACCCCCAGGTCCCCAGGTCATTCCAATCAAAAGTGACAGGCAATACATACACATTTGGTGCCGATTCCATTACTGCATAATCAATTGAAACATTATCGGCTTGTGCATAATGCAGGGCAATAAATGCCTGTTCTGCTTGCGTATTATAAGAATCCCAGCCTTGCAAAAATAGCTGATATAGCGCTGGCTGAAACGATTCAAAAGCCATAGTAATTGATGCTACACTCCAAATAAAAATGCCACCATTCCACAAAAAGTTTCCGCTGGCCAAAAACGACTTGGCGGTTTCGTAATCGGGTTTTTCTCGAAATTGATTTACTTTTTTAATGGGATTGCTGTCTTGTTTATCAAATTCGATGTAACCAAAACCAGTATTAGGAAAAGTGGGTTGAATCCCCAAAGTGAGTAAGGCATTTTCTTGGGCGCAAAAATCAAAACACTGTTGCAAGTTTTGAGTAAAAGCGCGTTCATCTTCTATCCAATGATCGCTGGGTGCCACCACCATAACTGCATTGGGGTTTTGTTTTTTAATTTTCAAGGCGGCATACAAAATACAAGGTGCCGTGTTGCGCATGGCCGGTTCAAGTAACACTTGCTCTTGGCTCACTTCGGGCAATTGTGCCAAAACGATGTCGTTGTATTTTTCGTTGGTTAAAATCAAAATGTTCTCAGCCGGGATAAGTTGTGCCAAACGAGAAAACGTTTTTTGCAACAAGGTTGAGCCGCAGCCCAACATGTCGTGAAATTGTTTCGGAAATTCGGTGGTGCTCACAGGCCAAAATCGTGATCCTACTCCGCCTGCCATTAACACGGCATAATAATTTTTGTTCATAGTATAGTGAGGTAAATCAGCGGTAAATCGCTTTGCAAATATATTTATTAAATCGCTTTAGACGGGAATTTCACTTTAAATTACCATTAGCCTGGAATCACTTCTACCTCGGCGTTGGCATTAAACAAGTACAATTTCCCGGTTTTTACTTCGAGGCATTCATAGCGTTTAACCCGAAGCCCTTTTTTTTGAAAAATGCGGCCGTTGGTGAGGCGAAAAAAACTACCGCTGGGCACTTCGTGCATAAAATGCATGTCGGCTTTGCGTTCGTCAAATTGCTTCAAGGCAAAAGCCAATCGGGCGTCGGTATCGCTACTGGCTGTTGGATTTTTAAAATGATTGGCCACCAAAGGCAAAATGCTATGCGGAAAAATTTCAGGACGAATGTAGGGAATCATCAACCGCTGAAAAACCATTTTCCACTCATCGCCATGCGGTTTGATGAAACGGCCGTATTTCTCGAAAGCGACCAAATGGGCAATTTCATGTATGAGTGTAATTAAAAAACGGTATTTGTTGAGATTCGCATTGACGGTTATTTCGTGTTTTCCGCTGGCGCCTTTGCGGTAATCGCCATGCCGAGTCACGCGTTCGTTTACGATTTTTAAATGCACACCATTGGCCACAATCAACTCAAATACCGAATTGACAGCGTGTTCGGGTAAATATTTTTGGAGGGTTTCGCTCATCTAGAGAAAACTAGGGCGTGGTTGACGAAACTTGCAACACCTTTCCGTTGTAAAACGTGTGTCCGGTTAAGGCAAATTGCGCAATGTATTCGGCCATTTGCTGGGGTTGTAAGGGTGCTTGATAGCCCGGGAAGGCAGTGGCCAACATTTCAGTTTGCACGGCGCCTATGGCCAACACGTTGAAGGCAATTCCCGCTTCTTTGTATTCTTCGGCCAACAACTCCGACAAGCCTATTACGGCCGCTTTACTTGACGTATAAGCCGCTAAACCGGCAAATTTCATACTGCCTTGTATGCCACCCATTGAACTGATGGTTACTACGTGACTGCCTTTTGTTAAATAGGGCAACACACATTGCGTAAGTTGGGCCACAGCAAATACGTTTACGCGATAGATCGATTCAAAATCAGCTGGGGCAGTTGTGGCAAAAGGTTCAACCAGTATCGCACCCGCATTGTGAATGAGCGCGTCTACCTGAGTCCAGGAAGTCTTTAAAAATTGAGCAACCAAATCCAGATCAGCGGGTTGGGTTATATCGACAGCCAAATTGGTAATGCGATCATGACCCAACAAACTGGGCGAAATGGTTCGAGAAAGTGCCAAAACTTGATTTCCTGCTTGGGCAAATTGCAAGGCCAATTCGTGACCGATTCCCCTTGACGTTCCCGTAACAATGATGTGTTTCATAGCTTGATGTTGAGCACCAAAGGTATTAAAAATCCAAGATCTTTTGGTTGTGTTTTTGGTGCAAACGGTATTGCTGCATTCCAACTTTATGCGGCAGATACGGATGGCCAAGCGCGTGATTTGCTTGACTAATTTCGAACAAATAGGTAATGTGTCGAAACAATTCGCGCCAAGCAAACCATATGGAATGCGACGGATCATACATGTGGGTGGGCTCACTCATGGCGCCGTTGAGTTCAACAACAGAAAAGTTTTTGCCTTGGGCTAAATCCTCGATGCTGTGGTACATCACATCCAATCGGCCGTAATAAAAACCATCAATTTGACTGCACAAATTTTCTATAACTGCTGTAAGTTCGGGCGTAATCCATTGGCTGGCATCGATAAACTTGGTCCCGCGAATGTGATTGCCATAAGGCACTACTTTCTCTACTTCGCCCAGCGGCAAAACGGTTTGCAAGTTGTTGCCCAGTTCTTTGTGCAAGGCAGGCAATTGCATCGCAGCTCGGGGATCTTTTTGCAGCAATTGTTCCCGCGTACTGGTTCCATCGCCTGTAATTTGTAAAAATTCTTTGGAAACAATACCGGTAATTCGGCCCTGGCTCTCGTGTGGATAACGCACATAAAAAATACCCACTTCATTGGCATAGGGAATTAGCGCTTGCAGCAAGTAATCAAATTGGGCTTTCTTGTGATAGTGTTGCAAAGCAGCTTCATCGGCTATAATTTGCACAGCCGATCCACGCAATCCCATGTCGGGCTTGGCAATTATCGGAAAAGTATACGCTTGCTTTTGTACCAAATCCAACACCTCAGCAACCGACATGTTGGGTGAAACCAAATTGGTTTTCGGATAATACTGTGAGGGTATGAGTTGATAAATTTCGGCTTTAGAAACCATAAAAAATCCGCCGTTTTTCATGCTGGGGTTTGCCGCATTAAAGAAAAACAAACTGCGTGCCCGAAGCGCATAATAGGCCCACAAAAAAAATACGGGAAAATACAACAACTCAAAAGGCCAGTATTCCCAATGCGTGAGTTTATGGAACGCTAATTTCATAGGTTAGGATTAAACGAATCAAACAAATAGGTTTCTGTTTGTTCCAAGAGCAAATCGCAGTGTTTCAACTGAAATTGATTGGCCGTAATAATGGCTTGTGTAATGCTGATGGTTTTTAATTCGTCTGATCGTTCCATCATAAAATTGGACTGTTTATCAGTTGTGGGCGATGAACGGTGAAACTGGATCAGATCTTCGGCAGTAGGTATATTATTTTGGTTTAAAAATTCGGTAAACCAAGCTTGACGTTGGTCACGCACTTCAGGCGAATATAAAGTAGCCGATGACCAAATATAGGGTTGTGATGTAGGCAAAGGTACTACTGATTTTTGACTGCCATCCCAGCGCAGTTGGTACAGCGCATGGTTTTCAAAAACCACTACTGTAAATGGCTCAATGTCATGAAGGGCATGGGTTTGCCAATTGGTACTAATTGTTTCGTCGGCACTAATCAAATCAAGTAAAACCATGCCGCGGCTTTTTCGATAGCTGGATGCACGCGCGTGTTTGTGTTTGGCACCATTGAGCAATACCACTACCCTGCCTGCTTCATGGGCTAGAGCGAACCAAGTACCTCCTGCCTTGGGGTCTTTGGGATACGTAATTTTTTTGTTGTTACGGATATAGGTTTGAGGAAATTCGGCCGAACGCAGTACTTGCTCATCCCGATTGGAAGTAATTACAATTCCTAAAGCAGTTTGAACAAAACTTACTGTGCACATTGTTGTCGGTAAGCAATGGTGGAACGCGCTACTCCAAAATTTGGATCCACTTGCACCGAGCTACCAAGCAAGGCAACCTTAATCAGGGCCTGGTGGTGCACACAATGATCTAAATTGTACAGTAATTCGCGTTGGTAGGTGGTACTAATTTGTAGGTGATTCCCGTCATAATCTTGTTCTAAAACCAGCTCTACATTTGGTTTTTCTAACTGACTAAGTAAAGCTTGTATAGCATATTTTGCCACATCGGTGTGCGATTGAATGGCCAAATCGCGTTGGCGTTTGTCATAATTGATCACGCCCGATTCATACTGAGTCAACAAACACTGAAATAGCTCTATACAATGCCGAGTGTGTTCACCAATGGTGGCATTAGACAATTCTCGGCAGGGTACTGTGTAGTTTTCATCTGTCAATTGCTCCAACAGATCAATGAGTTCGTTTAAGGTTGTATGAATGGATGTTGTGAGCATGAAAGTGTTGAAAATTAAAGTTTAAATTTCAACAGATCGGGAATGCCTGCTTTGTTTTGGTAAACTAAAATGGCACAACAAGCAAAAGTGATGAGTGCCATGCTAAACAACAATCCACCATCGCTAAATCCGTCGTATTGAATTACCACACCCAAAACCAATAAATGAGAAGCAATAGCACCCAACATGGTTCCCAACCCCATTAAGGCGCCCAATAAAGTGGTGCGGGGAATCAAAATAAAAATTGAAGCGATAAGTTCACCTACACCAGATCCAATTCGTCCATACGGCTCAATACCTAAGCTTGAAAAAATATATACGCTTTCGGGTGCAGCAGTAAATTTAAAAAAGAGCGTTTGAACTAAAATAACTACTGCTGTTAATTTGATTATCCAGGTAAAAATGGTTTTCATACGAGTTGGTGGTTTAAATGTATTGATGGTTTAATTTGATTTTAAAATTTTATTCCAATTGCGATCAGCAGCTTGTTTTAATGCTGCTTCGTCTTTGTTCCA
>JBJOOG010000011.1:0-16064 GCA_046051465.1 Bacteroidota bacterium
TCGTTTAAAAACGTGATAGGTTTTAGACAATTTTTCGACCACAGTCAATTGGTTTACACCTGTTTCTTCTTGAACTTCCCGAACTGCCGTTTTGGCTAATTTTTCAAATTTATCTTTGCCCCCTTTTGGTAAATCCCATTTTCCATTTCTAAAAATAAACAAGGCCTCGCCTTTTGAATTATAAACCAAGCCACCGCCCGCTTTTTGAACGGGAATTTTATCCTTTAGTTTTTTAAGAATGGCCTTTTCATCTGGATGATACAAATAGCACTTACTAATTTTATTGGTAAACATATTCACAATAAGCTTTTCTATGTCAATACTTTCCAATAAAAAAAACTGAAAATCGGTTTCCTTTTGGAGCTGATTGGTTAAAAAAAGTGGCTTATCGTTTACAAAAACTTTATACATTTGCGCTATGATATTTACAACAGAAACCGCCGAAAAAACTGCCGAATTGCTTTTGCAAATAAATGCAATTAAATTGAATCCCAAAAATCCATTTACTTGGGCTTCGGGATGGAAATCACCCATTTATTGTGACAATCGACTAACACTTTCATTCCCGGCAATTCGTAACTTCATTCGTGATGAGTTTGTAAAAAACATCGAAAAAACATATGGCAAACCCGATGTGATTGCAGGTGTAGCTACAGGTGCAATTGGTATGGGTATTTTAGTAGCCGAAAGCATGGGATTACCATTTGTGTATGTGCGTCCCGAACCAAAAAAACACGGTCGCCAAAACCAAGTTGAAGGTTTTTTGCAAAAAGGACAAACCGTAGTGGTAGTTGAAGATTTGATTAGTACAGGAAACAGCAGTTTATTGGCCGTAGAAGCACTCAAAGAAGCTGGCGCAGTTGTAAAAGGAATGGTAGCCATTTTTACATATGGTTTTGATGTGGCAACCGACAATTTCACCAAAGCCAATGTTACCTTGAACACCTTGAGTAATTACCAAAATTTATTGAATTTGGCTGTTGCTAAAAATTACATATCAGAAACCGAACAAAAATTACTACAAGATTGGAGTGCCTCTCCAAGTACTTGGAACATAGACTAAAACTGCACCCATGAATTTAGAAAGCTCAACCGTAAAGGTTTCACAATCAACCGAATATCTTTTTGGCCAACTGAGTGACGTGGCCAATTTTGAAAAATTAATGCCGGAATCAACTGCGAAATTTGAAGTGCTAAGTCCAGATTCTTTTGTATTTGGACTACAAGGTATGCCCGAAATTAAATTGGTGATGAAATCGTCAACACCTCATTCGCAACTTGTTTTGGGTGCTGCAAGTGATAAATTGCCATTTACACTCACAGCTAATTTGGTTGAACTGGATGCTTCAAGCAGTGAGATTCAATTGTTGTTTGAAGGTGAATTCAATGCGATGATGGCCATGATGATTAAAGGTCCCATTGGTAAATTTATTGAAACCTTGGCGCAAAACATGTCAAAATTGTAAGTATAGCTACAAGTTAGTTCCAACAAGAGCCATACGGCTCTTTTTTATTTTTTAAATAAGCTGCGCGTAGTTTGTCGAATTTTTACGTCTATGGTAGAATAAATACGGGCTTTTGAAAATTTAGCCCTACTATTGCAGCGAATTTTAAATTAACTATATATTTACAATTAGTTAATGCAAGGCAAGAACCCCAACATCTATGTCAAAAACAGACTCCCAATTAAAAAGTAACGACTGCGGAATTAGTGCAATAAAAACCGTGTTCACTATTTTTGAGAAAAACATTTCGAGAAAATACATTGAAAGTCATGTAGCCATTGAACAAAAAGGATCTAGACTTGCCGATATCAAAGACTTTTTTGACCAGCACGGCTTCGAATCCTCATATCAGCTATTGGATTTTGATTTAAATAGCCAAAATGAAACCTCCATTGACAATTATTTTCCCTTTATAATTCCTTTCAAACGAAAAAGCAATTTGCATTATTTGGTGGCCAATGGACGCAAAGGCAACCGAATTCGAGTACACGATCCAAGCAAAGGAGCTGAATACTATTTGCCTTTTCAGGAATTAAAAAACAATGCCCATTATACCAAAAACGACTGGAGTTATGTGCAGACCGAAGATCAAGTTCAAGCGGTTTGTGCCCAATTACTCAACCAGTATGCACTTGATTTAGATAAAGCTGTTACCGAAAACGGAAGTACGCAGCTCTTTAATAAGCTGAGCTATTTTTCATATTTAAAAGATAATTTTGGTTTTAAAAATGACGAAGCCGAGAAATCTTTTTTGATAGACTTGCTCAAAAACCAAGAAATTTCGCAAATCCCCATCGGATTCAAAACCTTACAACTGGAAAAAGGCAAAATAAAGAATACCGCTCCGGTAGTACTTTGTGTGCAATTGAATTCGACCGAAACAACTCAAACGAATTATCCGGAGGAAGAAAAGAGTAGTTTGTATTGGGAGTTATTTAAAAAATTAGGGAGCTACAAAAAATTGTGGTACATCTATATTTTTGCCGCTTTATTCTCGGCAATCACAGCGCAAATTGCTGTATTTACCAATCAAATATTAATTGATAATGTACTGCCAACATACAATTTAAGCACCTTAGTACTTTTTAGTATTGGTTTGGGGATCTACAAATTGTTTGATTTGTTTACCACACTTTACAAAAATTTTGTCAGCATCCATTTGGGCAATGCATTGGATCGGTTTTTTCTGTTTTCATTTGATGAGAAAATAAACAGCTCCTCGCTTTCCTATATTCACACCTACAAAAAAGGGGATTTAATGGAACGGGTGAGTGATTCCATGAAGCTAAAAAGTTTCTTTATGAAATTTTTTACCGGCATTTTGGTTGATGTAATTGTAGCCGTTTACTCCTTGTTTATCTTGTTTTTGATTGATAAATCATTGACATTCATTGTGTTAATTGTTATGGTCTTGTTTATTTTGTGGTTCAAGTTTATCACGCCCTACTTGAAACAAAATGAACGCATGCGTTACATCAGAAAAGCCGATTTTGTATCTAAAATGATGGAAAAAGTAGAAGGCATTCAGGTGATAAAAAGTTTCAAAATAGAACGATTTTACTCCAACAAAATCTACTCCAGCATAAACGACTACCTTAAAATTCAATTGCGAAATGGGTATGTAGATTTGATCAATAAATTTGTGGTAGCCTTGATTGTGATTTGTTCTTCGATGCTAATCATTATCTTTTTAACCATGTCGGCAATCGAAACCCAATCCATTAGTTTGGGGCAAATTGTAACCTTTATTGCCTTATCATCCAAAATATTCTCCTCTTTAAAAGGAATTTTGGACGACAACATGACGCTGCAAGAAAACGAAGTGATTTTAAAACGATACTTGGATTTTGATGAAAAAGCAGGACATGTTGCACAAGGGGGAATGACTGATTTTAAGTTGGAAACAATTGAGTTTAAAAAAATTAATTACGGCTATCTGCCTCATGATTTAATTCTTAAAGGAATTGATTTAACGATTTCAAAAGGCGATAAAATTAAAATTGAAGGGCAAAATGGATCTGGAAAATCAACTTTCAGTAAAATTCTAACCACACTCTATCATCCAACTGCTGGACACATTTTGATTAACGGTAGAGATAAAAAATTCTATAATGAAGAGATTGTAAAAGATAAAATTCTCTTGGTAACCAATGAAGATATTTTATTTAATGATTCCTTATACAATAACATTGCCTTGGGCAAAGACATAAGCATAGAGCGCATTTTAGATTTATCTGAACAAATAAATTTGTATGATTTTATTGCCGGCAAAGATGACGGACTTGAATTTATCATAAATGAAAATGGTAAAAACTTATCAACTGGTCAACGCAAAAAGATTTTGCTTTTGCGGGCCTTGTTTGCCGATGCTGAACTAATCATTTTAGACGAAGTGCTTTCAGGAATGGACAATGAATCAAGAGACAGGGTTGAATCGCATATAAATGCAGATCAAACCAAAACATTTATCATTATTTCTCACGAGCCGATTCACCATATTCAATTTAACTCAACTTATAAAATTTCAAATGGAGAACTTTTCGTATTATAACACCAGTTCCATAAATTTTATTAAAATTCTCAATCGCTTTTTGGTGGTGTTTGTCACTATAGCCCTTATTTTGACTTTTGTATTGAATTTGAATGATACCGTGAAATTTAAAGAAGGAAACATTTATTCGGATACTCCCCAATTAAAAATCAATGCCCCCGATGAAGTTCGCGTACTTCGTGTAGCCGTAAAAGAAGGGCAAGAAGTAAAAAAAGGAGATACCTTGTTTGAATTAGAAAACAAAAAAACAGCCGCCGACTATAATGTGCTTACTACCGATATCAAATCCATGGAACACAAAATAGAAATAATTAAGGTGTTAATTTCCAATACGCAAGAACGAAAAAAAGCCTTACAGCAGTTGCTTCAAATACAATCAACTATTTATGCAACCGATCGAAAAAAAACAGAGCAAGATATTCGTTTGTTGAACAACAAAATCAATTTAGCTGCCCAACAAAACTCCATTTGGAACGATAAATTTAAAACCGACTCTTTGCTTTATGCCAAAGGAGCCATTTCCCGCTACGAATTAACCGATACAAAAAACAGAAACCTGGATGACAAAAAAACACAGGTGGATATGAAATCGGTATCGTCTAGCAAAAACTTTGATTATGAGAATTTAACCAACAACTACAACCGAACCAAAAACGATTTGAAACGCAATATCATTGACGTTGACAATACACTCGAAGGTTACAAAAGAGATTTGGAAGAAATTCAAACTAAAATTAAAGACAACAGCCACACCCTAACCTACATCAAAGACGAACTAGACAAATTGATTGTGGTTGCGCCTTTTGATGGTACGGTATCCAATTTATACAATGCCCAGCAAAATCTAGAAATTATTCCAAAAGGCGAATTATTGTCTATCGTTGCGCCAAAAAAGGAACAATTTTATGCAAAAGTAACTTTAGATGAAGTTGATTTGGCTTATGTACACAAGGGGCAAGAAATCAATTTAAAATTGGATGCGTTCAATTATTTTCGATTTGGGGCAATAAAGGGCAAAATTACCTATGTCTCTCCTTCTGATGTAAACAAAACCTTTTATTGTTTGGCAACCATCTATAAACACAATCCCAATATTGTGCTTAAGGCCGGTTACCGATTGAATGGTGAGGTGATAATTGAGCGTATGCCTCTTTATCAATTTATTTTCAAAAAATTGTTTAATAAAATGGACGAAAGCATCAATTAATGAAACAGTTTCTATCGTGCATTTGTTTTTTGATTTCTGTGCTTGCTTTTGGGCAAAAAACACTCAATTTTTCGGATTGTTTGGCATTGGCTATGAAGCAAAACCTTGAGATTCAATCGGCAAATGTAAACGAAGAAGTGCTGAAATACCAATACAAAGCAAGTTACGGACGATTGGCTCCCGAGTTGCGCGCAGAGGGATTTCAACGTGCACGATTCAATCAAATTTATGATTTCAGCACCAATTCATACATAGACAATACAGTACGAGAATTACGCGGTACAGTTCGGGCCAATTTTAATTTATTTTCTGGATTTAATGTATGGAACACCATTAAAGTCCAAAAACAAGAATATGCCATTGCCAAACTAAATAGCCAACAGCAAATTCGAGAAATCACGATTTCCTTAGCCGAAAGCTACCTCACTACCCTCTATTTAACCGAATTGGTGAAAATAAATGCCCAACAAATTCAATTAAGCGAGAAGCAATTGGCGCTGGCTCAACTTAAATATGAAGCGGGTGTAATTGCTGAAAGTGAGGTGTTTAAATTGAAAACTCAAAAAGCAAACGAAGAGCTCGAATTGGTAAACAACAACAATAAATTAATTGACAACTGGGTGCGGTTGAAACAATTGATGAATCTGCCCATACAAGAAGAGCTTGTGCTTGAGGCTCCTGCTGTTGAACTGGATAGCGCTGTGCTCTCAGAAAATAATGCAGCAGAAATTACGTCAAAAATTATCGATTTTCACCCACTAACCAATATCAGTTTACTTCGTCAATCCAGAGCCAAAGCGGCACTTGCTGTGGCACGTTCGTTTCGTTATCCTGAACTAAATGCAGAATTTGCCTACCGAACATCATCTTTTTCCAACCTTGAACTCGTAGACCAAGAGCTACAATTTGACCGAAACCGAAATGGATTTCTTCGGCTTAATCTAATTATTCCTATATTCAATCAACTCAATACGTATTCAAGAATTAAACAAGCCAAAGGCGGGCTTAAGCAAGCGGGGATACAAATAGACCGCGTGCGCAATCAAATTACTCAGGAAGCGACCAAAGCCATAAATGATACAAAAACGGCGCGTAAACGAGTAGAAACAGCATCGATTGCGTTGGAATTTTCGAAAAAAAGTTACGAGGCCGACGCACTCAAATTTGAATTGGGAAAAATTAACACCAACGAGCTAAACATTACCAAAAATCAATACAACAATGCTCAGGCCGATTTAATTAAATCAAATTATGAATTATTGTACAATAACGCCTTGATTAACTTTTACTTGGGAGAACCATTTAAATTGTAATTAACTCAATAAATTAGTTGAATTTCTTTTAAATCATAAGCCAATTCTACTTGATTATTTTGTTGAACAACTAATTTACCCTGCTCGTTTACCCCAACAATTCGACCCTCAAAACTGCCAGTACTTGTCTTAAATGTGGCTATTTTTCCTTTGTAGAACAACGAAGTTTGGTATGTATTTATCGCATCTACTCGAAGGGTTTCCCAATTGGAAAGTGTATATTGAACAGAATCTACAAGTTGCTCCAAAAGGAGTTGCCGATCAAACTCCCGTTTGCAAACCAAAGCCAATGAACTAGCCGAAGGAAATCCATCAAAATGCAGTTGATTGACATTGAGCCCAAATCCAATAATGGTGTGCACAGCAGAATTGCTTTTGTGCAAGTTTTCGATTAAGATTCCGCCAATTTTATATTTTCCTGACATTATGTCGTTGGGCCATTTAATGGCTAATTCGGGCACATCGAGTGTATTAAGCACCTGTTGAATGGCTACCGAAACAGCTATAATGAGTTCAAAATCAGGGAAGTTATTTGGATAAAAATCGTGAACTAAAATACTGACTATAAGATTTTTACCTGGTTCTGACTCCCATTTTGCACCATGTTGACCGCGCCCATTTGTTTGAAATTCGGCCGTAACAACGGTATAGTTTGGTAATTCAGAAATGGTCTTATTTGCTTTTAAAAAGGTGTTGGTAGAATCTATGGCATTGAGTTTGATTTGTATCATGTGAAAGCCTAAAAACTAAGTAAATTTATTGTTTTGTTAAGGTTCAAAATTAATGACAAAAAATGATAACTTTGCAAACCTATATAAAAATAATAAATGGCTAAAAAGACTGTGGACAATGATGTTTTACTTGCTAACATCATCAAAGGAATTGAAGAAGTAAAAGGAAACGATATTGATATTTTAGATTTACGCGAAATTGATAATGCGGCATGTGATTATTTTATCATTTGCAACGGAAATTCCAATACTCAAGTAAACGCCATCGTAAATTCAATTCAAAAAACAGTATCCAAAGCCATCAAAGACAAACCGTGGCACGTAGAAGGAACTGACAATGCAGAATGGGTATTAATGGATTATGTGAACATAGTCGTGCACGTTTTTCAGAAACACATTCGCGAATATTACAACATTGAAAGTTTGTGGGGTGATGCCAAAATTACCACTATAGCTTCTAAATTTTAATAGATATCTCAACCTATGACTCCAAACAATAAACCCAAAGGAATGAAAATTAGCCCATGGCTTGTGTATGCTGTGGTAATTGCCATATTCTTGTTTATCAGTTTCGCTACTGGCGGATCAAGTTTTCAAGAACCTGCAAAAACAACTTCGTCCAAGTTTAATTCCTATTTGGAATCTGGCGATGTTCAAAAAGTAGTGGTCTACAACAAAGCCGAGGCCGAAGTATTTTTAACCGATAAAGCACTAAAGTCGGCCAACCACAAAGCAGTGGCCAAAGATGTATTAAACCGCCCAAACAAAGGACCTCATTATATTTTTGACATAGGAAACGATGAACTATTTCAAAAGAAATTAGAAGAGGCCGTTGCCAAAGGAAAATTAAAAGACTACAACTTTGTTCCCAAAAGCAACTGGAGTGAAATCTTGATCAATTTATTACCCATACTAATCATTGTGGTGATTTGGATTGTTATCATGCGCCGAATGAATGGTGGAGCCGGTGGCGGAGGTGGTCAAATATTTAACATTGGAAAATCAAAAGCCAAATTATTTGACGAGAAAACAGATATCAAAACTACATTCAAGGATGTAGCTGGATTGGAAGGAGCAAAAGAAGAAATTCAAGAAATTGTTGAATTCCTCAAAAACCCTGAAAAATATACTAATCTTGGGGGTAAAATACCAAAAGGTGCATTGTTAGTTGGCCCTCCCGGAACAGGAAAAACCTTATTGGCCAAGGCTGTAGCAGGCGAAGCCAAGGTGCCATTTTTCTCGCTATCAGGTTCAGATTTTGTGGAGATGTTTGTGGGCGTGGGTGCTTCTCGTGTTCGTGATTTGTTTAAACAAGCCAAAGAAAAATCACCTGCTATTATCTTTATTGATGAAATTGATGCGGTTGGAAGAGCCAGAGGAAAAAACAGTTTTTCAGGCGGAAATGACGAGCGTGAAAACACACTCAATCAGTTGCTTACCGAGATGGATGGATTTGGAACCAATTCAAATGTAATTGTATTGGCTGCAACAAACCGAGCGGATGTTCTAGACAAAGCCTTGCTTCGTGCTGGTCGATTTGATCGTCAAATTTTTGTAGACTTACCGGATATTCGTGAGCGCAAAGAAATATTTGAAGTTCACTTAAAACCACTTAAAAAAGTTGAAGGATTAGACACCGACTTTTTAGCCAAACAAACCCCCGGATTTTCAGGTGCTGATATTGCCAATGTGTGTAACGAGGCCGCGTTAATTGCTGCCCGAAACAACAAAGAAGCCGTTGATAAGCAAGATTTCTTGGATGCGGTTGACCGAATTGTTGGTGGATTAGAAAAGAAAAATAAAATTGTAACCCCAGCTGAAAAGAAAGCCATTGCCATTCATGAAGCGGGACATGCAACTGTTAGTTGGATGTTGGAACACGCAGCCCCATTGGTAAAAGTAACCATCGTACCCCGCGGACAAAGTTTGGGAGCGGCCTGGTATTTACCCGAAGAACGACTCATTGTTCGACCCGATCAAATGTTGGATGAAATGTGTGCTACTATGGGCGGTAGAGCAGCTGAAAAAGTTACATTTGACCGCATCTCAACCGGAGCCTTAAGCGATCTTGAAAAAGTAACCAAACAAGCGCGTGCTATGGTTACTATTTATGGTTTGAACGAAAAAATTGGCAACGTAACCTACTATGATTCATCAGGTCAAGCCGAGTATAATTTTTCTAAACCCTATTCAGAAGAAACAGCTCGTATCATTGATGAAGAAATATCAGCCTTAATTGAAAGCCAATACCAACGGGCCATTCAAATCTTGGAGGACAACAAAGACAAATTGAATACATTGGCAGACATCTTAATTGAAAAAGAGGTAATCTTTAAAGACGACTTAGAAGCCTTATTTGGTAAAAGAAGTTTTGATCTTGAAGCCGATCCTATTCAGGATGATCGTGTTCAAGAGCAAACAACAGCAAGTTCTGAAGACACCACATTAACCGACGAAACGTCAACGCCCGAACAATAAAAATAACACGGGTTAATCACATAAAAAATCTTAGTTCAAATTACAATTGAATTAAGATTTTTTTATCTTTGGATGTTTTCAAATTTTAGCAACTTATAAAATTCCTGTATGAGTCTTTTCAGAAAATTTTTTGGTGTAGGTTCTGAGGCATCCGATGATGAAAATCAAAGTGAATTCAATGCTCAAAATCAAACCAATACGCCTATTGATGAGCGATTCATGTTTAATTTCAAACGCAATGGCGGGAAGTTTATTTATTGTACGGATCCAGCAGAAGTTGCCGAGCAATTTGAAAACATTTTAGAAGAAAACGATTGGTTTGAAAGCCAAGTACTTTGTTATGAACCCAAATTGTATCCAATGTTGGATGACAACAAATTACTCTACAACTCAGTAACTGAGCCAAAATTTCTTTTTGCAACCTGCGAAAATCTAATTGCAGACGAGGGTTCAATCTTATTCTCATCCAATCAAATTAAACAAAACAAGCCAGACGCACTTCCGGTAAACATCGTGATTTACGCGACTACAAGTCAAATATTGGAAGCCATTAATGATGGACTTCGCGTTATTAAAAAGAAGTACGACAAGGACTACCCTACCAACATTACTACCATAAAATATTTTGAAAAAGCAAAAGAAGAAGACTTTCTTCAGTACGGAAGTTCAGCTAAAAATTTATACTTATTGCTATTAGAAGATTTGTAGGATGAACGAAACACTTCTACGTGCACTCACCGGTAGCCTGTATGTTACACTTGTATTAGCATCCACCTTACATCCAATTTCTTTTGTTGTTCTCTTTGGCCTATTTTTGGCTCTTGCCATTTGGGAATTTTGCAAAATGAATCGTATGCCAATCACTGTTCCTGTTTTGTGCGGAATTGTATTTTACCTCTTATTTCACTTTTTTTCTTTTAGCGAATACACCTTAACTTTACTGCTTATTTGCTCTCTTTTGGTATCGGTTCGTGCTACTTTTTTTATGTTTAGCACCTCCCCGCTTATGCTATCCAAAAACACCAAATTGGTTTTTCTCATTGGCTATATTGTAATGCCATTTGTATTATTGTCTAAAATACCATTTCTCACTCAAGCATATAGTTCAACACCTGTTATTTTGTTGTTTGTTTTAATATGGGCGAATGATACGTTTGCCTATTTGGTTGGGAAAACATGGGGGAAAACAAAATTACTGGAGCGCATTTCACCCAAAAAAACCAGAGAAGGATTTATTGGTGGATTAATTTGTACCACGCTTCTTGCTATTCTTATTGGTTATTTTTTTAAAACGCAATCGATAGGCTACAGTTCAGTATTTGCCTTATTGGTGGGAATTGGAAGTACAATAGGCGACTTAATTGAATCTAAATTTAAACGTGTAGCAGGTGTAAAAGACAGCGGAAAATTACTACCCGGCCATGGAGGTATTCTAGATCGATTGGATAGTATTATATTTGTGGCACCATTAGCATATTTATTTTTTAAACTCATACCTTATGTTTCATAAAGAAGGCGGAAAAATCATATTAATTGCAACAACTGTAACTGTATTTTCTTTGTTGTTGGCCGATAAATTCATCAGCACCAAGTGGCTCCTCATGACAATCGAATTACTCATTTTGGGTTTTCTGATCTTGATCTTGCAGTTTTTTAGAAATCCAACCCGTACTGTTGAAGTTAATGATTATCATATTATTGCTCCTGTTGACGGCAAAGTAGTAGTTATTGAAGAAGTATTTGAAGAAGAATATTTCAAAGACAAACGACTTCAAGTTTCAATTTTCATGTCGCCGATTAATGTTCACGTAACTCGTTATCCGGTAAATGGAAAAGTAAAATTTAGTAAATACCACCCCGGTAAATACCTCGTGGCATGGCACCCCAAAGCCAGTACCGAAAACGAACGTACCACTATAGTAGTTGAAAATCGCATTTTTGGTGAAATTTTATACCGTCAAATTGCCGGTGCGTTGGCTAGACGAATTGTAAATTATGCTGAAGAAGGCATGCAAGTTCGCCAAGGAACCGATGCAGGTTTCATCAAATTTGGATCGCGTGTTGATTTATTCTTGCCTTTAGGAACCAATGTAACTGTTGCATTAAACCAAAAAGCAGTAGGTGGAAAAACAATCATTGCCAGTAAAGAAGCATGAAACCAAATGATTTAGATACCCGTTTTGATGAAGCGGTAGCTATAGCTGCTCAAATGACACAGTCGTCGCTGCCACAAGATGTGCAATTGCGATTGTATGCATTTTACAAGCAAGCAACGCAAGGCAATTTGGAGCTAAACCAAACTACTTCGTATCATTTACGCGATGCTTTTAAAACCAATGCTTGGATGCAAATCAAACACATCTCAATCGAAGAAGCCAAAGAGGCCTATATTACCATTATACAATCCTTAGTTAAAAAATAATCCACATGAAGCTTCGTTTACTACTGGTATTTGGACTTGTTATTTTTGTACTACTTTCCTGCAACCGCAAAAAATTAACCGAGGTAGTTGAAGTGCCCTTGCCAAGTAAAGATGATAAAATGGTGATTGGCGATCCCGAAGATGTGAAAGCGGATGACGGCTCATTTGAAATGGTAAATTTACCCTACGGCTATGAAGCATTGGCTCCACATATGGACGCACTCACCCAAGAAATTCATTATTCAAAACATTACCTTACTTACACCAATAACTTAAACAAATTAGTTGCTGGTACCGAATTAGAAGAGCTTAGCATTGAAGAATTACTAAAAAAATCAGATGCTTCCAACCCTGATTTACGAAACAATGCTGGGGGCTATTTTAACCATTCGTTCTTTTTTGAAAGTTTAAAGGGAAAGGCATCCAAGACACCTAAAGACAGTCTGGCCGTAGCAATTACGAGAGACTTTGGTTCCTTCGATAACTTTAAAACTCAATTTTCAGATGCCGCAGCCAAGCAATTTGGCTCGGGTTGGGCTTGGTTAATTCTTGATGCATCGGGTAAGTTACAGGTGTGTAGCACAGCCAACCAGGATAATCCGTTAATGCCTATTGCAACACTAAAAGGCACTCCATTATTGGCTTTAGATGTTTGGGAGCACGCCTATTATTTGAATTACCAATACAAACGCAAAAAGTACATTGATGCTTTTTTTTCGGTAATAAACTGGGCAAAAGTAGCCGAACGCTTTGAGAACGCAACTACTCAAAAAACGCCTTAACAAGTTGCAGCCACAACATTTCCATATTCGAAAGATAGAAAACCTTCACATCGCCATGTGGTTGCTTAAAGACAGCTGTTGGGTGCTCTCCTACAAAACCGCCGGGATGTTGATGATTATTCCCACGATTGCGGTTGCTTTCTATTTGACTTATAAACTTCGTCGTTCCACTAGTGAATTGCTACACAACTTGGCTGTGTGTTGCTGGATTATTGCCAATTCGATTTGGATGACCGGTGAGTTTTATGCCAACGATGGATATCGGCTTTATGCTGCTTTATTTTTTGGACTTGGATTACTACTAGTTGCTTATTATTACCTGATTGCACAGCATAAAAAAACCCAAGATTAACTTGGGTTTTTTCTTTATTGTAAACTGCTGAGTCGTTCCTGAATGGCTGCTATTTTAGCCAATGCATCGGCTTCTTTTTTTCGTTCTGTAGCCAATACGGCTTCTGGAGCTCCGGCAACAAATCGTTCATTGGATAATTTCTTTTGCACCGAAAGTAAAAAACCTTGGGTGTATTGTAATTCCTCGTTGAGTTTAGCTAGTTCTTCTTCAACATTAATCGTTCCAGTAATAGGAATAAAATACTCATTTGATTTTACTCGAAACGATAAAGCACCAGTTACTTTCTCGGTTACATACTCCAATTGGGAAATATTGCCCAACTTGGTTACTACTGCATCAAAATAGGTAGTAAAGCCATCGTGGTTGATGACTTTTAACTCGATGCTATCTTTGAACGGTAAATTTTTCTCTTTTCGTACCGTACGAATTCCTGAAATCACTTCGATTACAGTCTCAAATTGAGATACAATGACTGTATCTACTGGTTTTTGGGCAGGCCAAGTAGAAATAATTAGCGCATCATCTGCTGTGCGATCTTGAATTAAATGCCAAATTTCTTCGGTAATAAAGGGCATAAACGGATGCAACAATTTCATGTTTTGCTCCATCATATATATCGCACTCGCATAGGTTTTGGCATCAATGGGTTGTTGATAAGCCGGTTTGATCATTTCTAAAAACCACGAACAAAAATCGTCCCAAACCAATTTATAAATGGCCATTAAGGCATCAGAGATACGGTACTTTTCAAAATGATCTTCAATTTCAAGCAAGGTTTGTTGCAATTTGGCTTCGTACCAGGCAATGGCTACAGCAGATGACTCCGGTTGCGGAATGCTATCGCTCACCTCCCAGCCCTTAATTAGTTTGAATGCGTTCCAGATTTTGTTGGTAAAAGCTTTACCTTGGTTGCACAACTCCTCGTCAAACATGATGTCGTTTCCTGCTGAGGCACTCAACAACAAGCCTACACGAACCCCGTCGGCTCCAAATTTATCGATTAAGTCAAGTGGATCGGGCGAATTACCCAATGATTTCGACATTTTACGACGAAACTTATCGCGCACCAAGCCGGTTAAATACACATTGGTAAACGGTTTTTGGTCGGTGTATTCGTAGCCAGCAATGATCATGCGCGCCACCCAGAAAAACAAAATATCTGGGCCAGTCACCAAATCATTGGTGGGGTAATAGTACTTAAATTCTGGATTTTCTGGATCCATAATCCCGCCAAACACCGACATTGGCCACAACCAAGAGGAAAACCAAGTATCTAAGGCGTCGGCATCTTGACGTAAATCAGATAGTGAGAGTTGGGCATTGGCTGTTTTTTCTTGAGCCAATATCAAGGCTGCTTCGGCTGTTTCGGCCACTACAAAATCTTCTTTTCCCTCGCCGTAGTAATAAGCCGGAATTTGTTGGCCCCACCACAATTGACGAGAAATATTCCAATCGCGTACATTTTCTAACCAATGGCGGTAGGTGTTTTCGAATTTTTTGGGGTATAATTTTATTTCGTTGGTTTCTAATACGGCTGAAATGGCCGGTTTTACTAAATCTTCCATTTTAAGAAACCATTGGTCAGACAAGCGCGGCTCGATAACGGCCTTGGTACGCTCAGATGTTCCAACTTTATTAAGATGTGTTTCCGTTTTGGCTAAGGCGCCAATAGATTGTAACTCCACGGCAATTTCTTCGCGCACCACAAAACGGTCTTTGCCGGCATAATGCATGCCGTGTGATGATAGTGTGGCATCGTCGTTAAACACATCGATGATTTCGAGTTGGTGTTTATCGCCCAACATTTTGTCGTTTACATCATGGGCTGGTGTTACTTTAAGGCAACCCGTTCCAAATTCCATGTCAACATACTCATCGGTTATGATGGGAATTAAGCGGTTGCAAATGGGCACGCGCACCTGTTTGCCGTGCAAAGCCAAAAAGCGCTCGTCGTTGGGGTTAACGCAAATGGCCGTATCGCCAAAAATAGTCTCTGGACGTGTAGTGGCAACGGTTAAATAATCGGTTGTTCCTTCTATTTGGTATTGGATGTAGAATAATTTTCCTTGTTGTTCTTCGTAGATTACCTCTTCATCAGACAAGGTGGTTTTGGCTTGTGGATCCCAATTGACCATGCGATAACCGCGGTAAATTAGGCCTTTGTTATACAAATCGACAAAGGAGCGAATTACCGAAGCCGACATGTCGGGGTCCATGGTAAATTTGGTTCGATCCCAATCGCAAGAAGCGCCCAATTTTTTTAATTGTTCTAGAATTACACCGCCATATTTGTGTGTCCATTCCCAGGCATGCGCCAAAAATTCGTCACGGCTTAGGTCGTTTTTATCGATTCCTTGCTCTTTTAATTTGGCTACTACTTTGGCTTCGGTAGCAATCGAGGCATGATCGGTTCCAGGCACCCAACAGGCATTTAATCCTTTGAGTCGAGCACGGCGAATTAAGACGTCTTGAATAGTGTTGTTGAGCATGTGGCCCATGTGTAATACTCCGGTTACGTTTGGTGGAGGAATTACAATTGTATAGGGCGTGCGCTCATCGGGAGTAGAATGAAAATACTTGTTTTCCATCCAGTAGTTGTACCATTTTTGCTCGATGGTCTTGGCGTCAAATTGATTGGGTAAGCTCATAGGTGAATTATCTCAACAGTTTACTATTGTATACAGTGTGTACTAGCCCCGATTGAAGCGGCATCCTTTTTTGAA
>JBJOOG010000012.1:0-12166 GCA_046051465.1 Bacteroidota bacterium
CTTCGCTTTTTTTCCTACATTTGCCGCATTATTTAACTACTCAACGCAACATGATACTACCAATAGTGGGCTACGGCGATCCCGTTTTAAGGAAAGTAGGCGAAGACATTTCAGCCGATTATCCCAACTTGAAAGAGCTCATCTTCAATATGTTTGATACCATGTACAACGCCTACGGAATTGGATTGGCTGCTCAACAGATAGGTCTACCCATTCGCCTGTTTGTAATTGATATGGTTCCGTTTAGCGACGACGATGACTTGAGTCCAGAAGAGCAAAGCAAACTCAAAACTTGCAAAAAAGCCTTCATCAACGCCAAAATTTTGAAAGAAGAAGGCGAATTGTGGAGCTTTAACGAAGGTTGTTTGAGCATTCCCAATGTGCGCGAAGATGTTACTCGTTACGAACGCATTACAGTACAATACCAAGATGAAGAATTTAATGTGCACACCGAAGTGTTTGACGGTATAACAGCCCGCGTAATTCAACACGAATACGACCACATTGAAGGCATTTTGTTTACCGACAAAATTGCGCCCCTCAAAAAACAACTCATCAAAAAGAAATTACAAAACATCATGGAAGGCAAAACCAAGGCCGATTACAAGATGCGTATTTTTGGAAAAAAAGGCCGTTAAACACCCTCGCATTTGCCAACAATAAATATATTTGTGCCTCCAATAATTGAACACTATGAATCTAGATAAAATATTAGCCATTTCAGGTAAACCGGGATTATATGCCTTAAAAGTACAAACCCGAACTGGCTTTGTAGCCGAGTCGTTACTTGACGGCAAACGCATTACCGTAGGCTTGCGCAGCAACGTGAGTTTGTTGTCTGAGATTTCGATGTACACGCACACGGCCGAGAAACCCTTGGTTGAGGTGATGCGCGCCATTGCCATCAAAGAAAATGAAGGCCCTGCCATATCAGCCAAAGAAGATGCGGCTAAATTGGTGGCCTATTTTACCGAAATTTTACCCGATTACGACCAAGATCGCGTCTATGCATCTGATATCAAAAAAGTACTTAACTGGTATGGCATTTTGCAAGCCAAAGGCTTGGTTTCAAAAGAAGAGCCGAAGGTTGAAAACGCCGAAAGCATCAAAGAGCAAGTGGTAGAAGAAGTAAAAAAAGAAAAAGCCAAAGCGCCTAAAAAAGCCCCGAAGAAAGAATCTTAATTCAAAAGATAATCCACAAAAAAATCCTATTTCTACACCCAGAGGTAGGATTTTTTTTACCAAATAATGAGCCGTATGAATACCCGTGCACAACAACTAGAAGCCTTTGGTCGATTGCTCGACGTGATGGACGATTTGCGAGCCCAATGCCCTTGGGATAAAAAACAAACCATGGAATCGCTGCGTCACCTTACCATCGAGGAAACCTATGAACTGGGCGATGCCATCTTAAACAACGACCTCAATGAAGTAAAAAAAGAATTGGGCGATGTGTTGTTGCACATTGTATTTTATGCCAAAATAGGTAGCGAAACCGAGGATTTTGATATTGCCGATGTGTGCAACGAATTGTGCGAGAAACTCATCTATAGACATCCACACATTTACGGCGACGTGCAAGTAGCCGACGAAGAAGAGGTGAAACGCAACTGGGAAAAACTCAAACTCAAAGAAGGCAAGAAATCAGTTTTGGAAGGGGTTCCCAAAGGTTTACCGGCCTTGGTCAAAGCGAGCCGCATACAAGACAAAGTAAAAGGCGTGGGCTTTGATTGGGAAGAACCGGCGCAAGTATGGGAAAAAGTGCAGGAAGAATTGCACGAACTGCAAGCCGAGGTACACAGCCAAAACCAAGATGCCATCGAATCGGAACTGGGGGATGTATTGTTTTCGCTCATCAATTACGCCCGATTTTTAAAAGTAAATCCCGAAGATGCGTTAGAGCGCACCAACAAAAAATTTATTAGTCGATTCCAGTATTTGGAACAAAAAGCCGAGCAATTGGGCAAATCTTTGTCTGATATGACCTTGGCCGAAATGGATGTGTTTTGGAACGAGGCGAAAAAGTTGTAGAACTTATTCGGAAATGCGCTTGAGTTTGGCTTTGTCTAAAATGGTGATTTTTTTGCCCGTCAATTCAACGTAACCCGCTTTATTGAATTCGGATAACAAGCGAATGCAGCTTTCGGTAGCGGTTCCAATCATACCGGCCAGTTCTTCGCGTGACAATTGAATGTGTAATGAACCGTCGGGATGGGTGCCAAAATGTTCTTCTAAATACAAAAGTGTTTCAGCCAAACGTTCTTTCACGCTTTTTTGGGCCATCGAAACCATGTGGTCATCGGCCTCACGCAAGTCGCCACAAACCGAGCGCATGACATTGAGGGAGAATTTATTGTTGTCAGTAAACAAATTCATCACATCCGATTTGGGAATAAAACAAACTTGCATGTCCTCTAAGGCAACAGCCGTAAGGTTTACCGGCTCGTCGCTAATCATAGAACGCTGTCCGAGTAATTCACCTTTTTTGACCAATTTGACAATTTGATCTTTCCCGTTTGGGCTCAATTTGGTCATTTTGCACACGCCTTCTTTTACACAAAAAATACCGTTTACGTTGTCGCCTTCTTCAAAAATGATTTCGCCTTTTTTTATGGTCTGCGAAGTCTTGCAGTCGGCTAGTTTTAGTAACTCTTCTTTGCTTAGTGCTTTGAGCGAGCTGAACTCTCTTACGATACAATGTTCACATTTACTCATAGTAATAAAGATTAAAGATAGGCTTGACAAATTTAGCGTTTAATATGACAAATGTCATATTTTATTTAACAACTGTTCATGTCCTTTGTAGCAGGTATAAAATGAGCAAATTATGGATGCATCTACGTGTTTCCATTGTGGTTTAGACATCGATAAAAAGACCGAAATTTTTTATGACGAAAAATTATTTTGTTGTGCCGGTTGCCAAACCGTCTACGAATTATTTCGCGAAAATGAATTGGGTTGTTATTATGATTTTGAGCAATCACCTGGATCAACTCCTTTAGATATTAAGGGAAAATATGATTTTTTAGACAACGATGAGATTAATGCCAAATTGTTGGAATTTCAAGAAGCCAACACCGCTATTGTTTCACTGCACATTCCTCATATTCATTGCAGCTCGTGCATTTGGATTTTGGAAAATTTACAGCGTCTTCAGCAAGGAGTAATTTCTTCTCAGGTAAATTTCCCGCAAAAAAAAGTACGCATTTCCTATCACCCCGACCAAGTATCGCTCAAGGAGTTGGTGTATTTACTCAGTAGTATTGGATATGAACCCAACATCAGTCTAGAACAATACGACGCCACAGTAGAAAAAATAGACCGCACTCTCACCTATAAGTTGGGCGTGGCTTTCTTTAGTTTTGGCAACATCATGTTGTTGTCGTTTCCGGAGTATTTTGAGGTACAGGAATTTTGGCTCGATCAGTACCGTGGTTTCTTTCATTGGCTCATATTTGCACTTTCGCTGCCCAGCTTTTTCTATTCGGCAAGTGGCTATTATGTGGCAACCTACCAAAGCCTCAAAGCCCGAATGCTTAATATTGAGATTCCCATTGCCTTGGGAATTGTGGTCATGTTTGTGCGCTCAACAGTAGATATTATTATGAATTATGGCTCGGGCTTTTTTGACAGCCTCACGGGTTTGATCTTCTTCATGTTGTTGGGCAAAATGTTCCAAATCAAAACCTATAGCTTTTTGAGTTTTGAGCGTGATTTTAAATCCTATTTCCCCATCGCGGTAACTAGAATTGTAGGGCAACAGGAAGAAAATGTGCCGGTATACAGCATTGAGAAAGGCAATCGCTTGCTCATTCGCAACCAAGAATTAATTCCAGTTGATGGCATTCTTATCAGTGTTTCGGCCGATATTGATTACAGTTTTGTAACAGGAGAAGCAGTGCCCATTAGCAAAAAATCGGGCGATAAACTTTACGCCGGAGGGAAGCAAATGGGATCAGTGATCGAGATGGAAGTGTTGCAATCGGTGTCGCAAAGTTACCTCACCCAATTGTGGAGCAACGATGTTTTTCAGAAAAAAATAGATCAAAAACACAAAACAATCACCGATGCCGTAAGTCGCTATTTTACGCCCGTTTTGCTGCTCATTGCTTTTGCTGGTTGTGGATATTGGTTGTTTTTTGACACGCAAACCGCTTTTAATGTATTTACCGCCGTGCTTATCGTGGCCTGCCCCTGTGCCTTGGCCCTCACTGCCCCTTTTACCTTTGGAAATGTGTTGCGCATTTTAGGCAAGAAAAAATGCTACCTTAAAAATGCCTTGGTGATCGAGCAAATGGCCAAAGTAGACACCCTGGTTTTTGACAAAACAGGTACCATAACCACCACGCAAAAAACTACGATTAATTATATAGGTCAGTCCATTAGCATAACAAATTTGGAAGTACTCAAAAATGTTTTACGCGTGTCCAATCATCCATTGAGTCGCATGGTGTATGACTATTTGCCTGAAGCGCCCAAACAGGAAGTTTCGTCATTTACCGAACATACCGGAAAAGGAATTGATGCGAGTTGTGCCGGAAAAAAAATCCAGTTGGGTTCAGCCAGTTTTTTAGGTCAAACCACCCCAGAAAATCTAAACCAAACACAAGTACACGTGGCCATTGATGGCCAATATATTGGCTGCTTTGTGTTTCATAACCAATACCGCGAAGGTCTAGCAGAGATGTTTGCCCAATTGGCCAAAACCTATACCTTAAAAGTGGTTTCGGGAGATAACGAAGGTGAGCGTGACACCTTGCAACAGCTTTTGCCTGCCGGAACAGAACTGGTATTTAACCAAAAACCCGAACAAAAATTGGCCTTCATCAAAAAACTACAAGAAAACGGTTCCAATGTCATGATGATCGGCGACGGACTCAACGATGCCGGGGCCTTGGCGCAAAGCAATATGGGAATGGCAATCTCTGAAAACGTAAACGTATTTTCCCCAGCCTGTGATGCGATTTTAGACGCCAGTCAATTTGCCCAATTGGGCGGCTACTTGCGCTTGGCTAAAGATTCGATTACTACCATCAAATTGAGTTTTGCCCTCTCATTGTTGTACAATGTGGTGGGACTTTCGTTTGCCGTGAGCGGCAAATTAGAACCCATTGTGGCTGCCATTATCATGCCGTTGAGTACCATAACCATTGTGAGTTTTGTGACTGTGATGAGTAATTATTTTGCGAGGAAGTATTAGTTTCAGGTTTCAGGTTGTTTGAATTATACTAAGATCAATAATATGATAAGCATTATAGCGAAGCGGAAATACAATATAACATGAAACCTGAAACTTGAAACAAAAAACAACGCAGCGCAGTTGTTTGAAACAAAAATCTTCACATGATAAATATCATAAAATAACCCAACCGCCAACCCTAATTTTGAATAAACATTTAAGTAGGTATGAGTGTCATATATTTATTAATCTCCATTAGTATCGTGGTTGCCGTTGGCTTTTTTGTTGCTTTTGTTTTAGCAGTCAAATCGGGCCAATATGACGATGACTATACCCCATCGGTACGCATGTTATTTGACGATGAACTACGTAAAGCAAAAACAAAACTAAAAACAGACGAAAAACAGATTTAATTATGGAAATGCAACAATTTTATTACGACAACAAAATTGTAAAGAAATTCCTCTACGCCACCATAGTGTTTGGGGTAGTGGGAATGTTAGTAGGGCTTATACTAGCCATTATGTTTCTTTATCCAAACCTTACCGAGGGAATTTCATGGTTGAGTTTTGGCCGATTGAGACCCTTACACACCAATGCCGTTATTTTTGCCTTTGTAGGGAATGCGATGTTTGCTGGGATTTACTATTCGATGCAGCGCCTCTTGAAAGCACGTATGTTTAGCGATTTTTTGAGCAGCTTGCATTTTTGGGGTTGGCAATTAATAATTGTAGCCGCTGCCATTTCATTGCCATTGGGATATACAACTTCAAAAGAATATGCCGAATTAGAATGGCCCATTGATATTGCCATAGCCTTGGTTTGGGTGGTGTTTGGAATCAACATGATAGGCACCATTCTTAAACGCAGAGAGCGCCATTTATATGTAGCCATTTGGTTTTATTTGGCCACATTTGTTACCGTTGCAGTACTGCATATTTTTAACAGTTTAGCCATTCCAGTTTCGGCATTAAAAAGTTATTCGGTATATGCTGGAGTTCAAGATGCCTTGGTACAATGGTGGTATGGTCACAATGCGGTAGCCTTTTTCTTGACCACGCCTTTCTTGGGGTTGATGTACTATTTTATGCCTAAAGCGGCCAACCGCCCAATCTATTCGTATCGTTTATCGATTGTACACTTTTGGTCGTTGATTTTTATTTACATCTGGGCAGGTCCTCATCATTTATTGTATTCTGCTTTACCCAACTGGGCTCAAAATTTAGGTGTTGTGTTTTCCATCATGCTCATTGCTCCTTCTTGGGGTGGAATGATCAATGGATTACTTACCCTACGTGGTGCCTGGGACAAAGTACGTATTGAACCCGTATTGAAGTTTTTTGTAGTGGCCATTACGGGCTACGGAATGGCTACGTTTGAAGGGCCCATGCTTTCACTAAAAAATGTAAATGCCATTGCTCACTTTACCGATTGGATTATAGCGCACGTTCACGTTGGTGCCTTGGCTTGGAACGGATTTATGGCTTTTGGTATGATATATTGGCTAATTCCACGCATGACCAAAGGCAATTTATATTCGATCAAATTGGCCAACTTTCATTTTTGGATTGGCACATTGGGAATCATATTATATGCTTTACCCATGTATGTAGCTGGATTTACGCAAGCATCCATGTGGAAACAATTTAATCCGGATGGTACCCTAACGTATGGAAACTTCTTGGAAACTGTAACCGAAATTATTCCCATGTACTGGATACGTGCAATAGGTGGAACAATGTATTTGGTGGGCATGTTGGTGTTGGTGTACAATATCATCCAAACTGTTCGAATGAATGCCGCTGTAGAAGATGAACTAGCCGAAGCGCCCGAATTGCAAGAAGTGAGCGCCAAACGCGTGAAAGGCGAAAAATACCACAGCTGGTTGGAGCGTCGTCCGATTCAACTAACCTTGTTTGCTACCATCGCTATTTTGATTGGCGGCATTATCCAGATTGTACCAACCATTATGGTCAAATCCAATATTCCTACAATTTCAAGTGTAAAACCCTATACTCCACTTGAATTGGAAGGCCGTGATTTGTACATCCGCGAAGGCTGTGTGGGATGTCACTCGCAAAATGTGCGACCATTCCGCAGCGAAGTTGAGCGGTATGGCGTGCAATCAAAAGCGGGAGAATTTGTATACGACCATCCCTTTTTATGGGGATCCAAACGCACCGGACCCGATTTGTTGCGCGAAGGAAAAAAATACAATGACAACTGGCACTTCAATCACTTTTGGAACCCGCAAAGTATTTCGGCTGGATCAATTATGCCAAGCTATCAGTGGTTGTTTGACAATAAACCGATGGATATTTCACAAACTGAGAAAAAAATGAAAGCCATGGCTGCTTTGGGTGTGCCCTATTCAGCATTCGAAATTGCACAGGCAAAAGCAAACATGCATGCACAAGCCGTTGGCATTGAAAACAGCTTGAAAAACGATCCTGACTTTGTGAAAAGTTACGAAGACAGCAAGAAAAAAGCGGCGGCCAAAGGCGAAGCATTTGTACCGATGAACCAACGTGAAATTGTAGCGATGATTGCCTACATCCAACGATTGGGAACCGACATTAAAGTAAAAGATAACGCAAAAAAATAAAAGCCATGTTTGAACAAGTTAAACACTCGATGGAAACAATCGCCGGCGTGGCGATCTACCCGATACTTTCATTGTCCATTTTCTTTTTGTTTTTTATTGGATTAGGCATTTGGGTGTTCACCTATAAAAAAGAAAAAATTGACGAGTTAAGTATACTTCCCTTACACGATAATTAATTCTAATCCAGTAAAAAATGAAAAAATTACTTCCTGTATATGTAAGAATTCCCATGATATTCTTCAGTGTCCTTTTGGCTATGGAATATTTTATCGACTCAGGCGACCGCCCAGCTTTTGTCAAGTTTCCTATGGTTTCACTTTTCCTTTTTGTATTCTTATTCTTGCTGATTGCCATTGAAATCACTATGAATGCGGTAGACACCATTACCTATCACTTATTAACCGACGAACAAAAAGCCCAACTGGAGGCGGCTCAAAATACAAGCCTAAGCGAAAGCATGTGGTATAAAAACATACTCAAAGCACTCACCAAATCGACGCCTATAGAAAACGAAAACGAGTTGTTGTTGCAGCACGATTATGACGGCATCAAAGAACTAGACAACACCTTGCCGCCGTGGTGGGTTTATCTGTTTTACCTAACCATTGTATTTGCAGTTGTCTATTTGCTTCGTTTCCATGTGATGGGCGGTGATACACAAGAAATGGAGTTGAAAAACGAAATTGCCCAATCCAAAATCGAGGTGGCCGAATACCTAAAAACAGCGCCCGATTTGATGGATGAAAAAACGGTTACCTTACTCACCGATCCCGCCTCTATAGCCGAAGGAAAAACCATATACACCACCAACTGTGTAGCTTGCCACCGGGCCGATGCCGGAGGACAAATTGGTCCCAACCTCACCGACGACCAATGGATTTTAGGTGGTGGCATCAAAAACGTGTTTCATACCTTGATGAATGGTGGACGTGACGGCAAAGGAATGATATCTTGGAAAGGCACATTAAAACCCAAAGAAATGCAAAAAGTGGCTAGTTATGTATTGTCCTTGCACGGTTCAAATCCTAAAGATCCAAAACCGTCTGAAGGCGAAGTTTGGGTTGATGAAGCCGCTGCCAAATCCAATCCTGCTGAAGTTACAGATACCACACAAGTAAAAAAATAAGCCATGCATCAGTTGCCAGACGAAACATTTAGAGATTCAATTGCTACGATCAATGAGTCTGGCAAACGCAATTTTCTGTATCCTAAACAACCGGCTGGTAAATTCTATACCTATCGCAAGTGGTTGAGTTATGTACTGTTGGCCATTTTAATTGCTAATCCATTTGTAAAAATAAACGGCAATCAGTTCATGTTGTTTAATGTACTCGAACGCCGATTTAACTTATTTGGATTCCCTTTTTGGCCACAAGATTTTTACATTTTTGTGTTGTTTATGCTTGTTGGCGTGGTGTTTGTGATTTTGTTCACAGTAATCTTTGGTCGCATTTTTTGTGGCTGGATCTGTCCGCAGACCATTTTTCTAGAAATGGTGTTTCGACGCATAGAATATTGGATCGAAGGCGATCGAACTGCCCAAATAAAATTGGCCAAACAAGCCTGGGACGCCGATAAAATTAGAAAGAAAACTATAAAATGGACGGTATTTGCTTTTATTTCATTTGGAATTGCCAATGTGTTTTTGGCCTATCTCATCAGTAGTGACGCCTTGTTTCAAATGGTAGAAGATGGCCCTGTTGCACACAGAGGTACCTTAGTGGCGCTGCTCATTTTTACGGGCGTATTTTACTTTGTGTTTGTCTGGTTTCGCGAACAGGTATGCATCATTGCCTGTCCATATGGACGATTGCAAGGGGTGTTGCTCGACAATAAATCGATCAACGTGGTCTATGATTTTGTACGTGGCGAACGCGAGCAAGGCAGAGCCAAGTTTCACAAAAACGAAGACCGAACTGCGTTGGGTTTAGGTGATTGCATTGATTGCAAACACTGCATTCACGTATGTCCCACTGGAATTGACATTCGCAACGGAACGCAATTGGAATGCACCAACTGCACCGCTTGCATAGACGAATGCGCCACCGTAATGGACAGCGTAGGCTTGCCCAAAGGATTGATTCGCTATGCCTCAGAAGACGAAATCGAGAAAAACGTCCAATTCAAATTCACGACCCGCATGAAAGGCTATACCGCTGTGTTGGTCATTTTAATTGGTGTTCTAACTGGTTTGTTGTTTTTGCGCACCGAAGTAGAAACGGTGATTTTGCGTTTGCCCGGCCAGTTGTATCAGCACAAAGGAGACAACATCAGCAACGTGTTTACCTATAAAATTATCAACAAAACCAACACCGATTTTACCAACATCCACTTTAAATTGGTGGGCATAAAAGGAAAAATAAATGTAGTGGGCAAACAAAATTTCAGGGTGCCCAAACAAGGAATGAATGAAGGCACCTTGTTTGTAGAAATCAATCAATTTTTATTGTACAACGATCAAACAAAATTAGAAATTGAGGTGTATAATGACACGCAAAAAATAGAAACCACACATACCAGTTTTTTAAGTCCTCGAGGTTTCGATTAAACCCATTCACTATGACAACAGCTCCCACAAAATCAACCGGAATTCCCTTTAACTGGGGAACCGGCATCGTCTTGTCCTTTGTTTTTTTTATGTGCTTTATCTTGTATTTTGTAATCAAAGTACAATCCAATTCCAAGTACGACAACGAATTGGTCGTAGAAGAATATTATAAAACAGATGCCCATTTTGAAACCGAAATGGTGCAACTTCAAAATGCGCACGATTTGGCGCAACAACCTCAAATTTCAACAAATGCGCAAGGAATTTTAGTTGTTTTTCCCAAACAATTTGATCCCGCCAACCTAAATGGAATAGTATCCCTCTATCGACCGTCTAACAAAAAATTAGATTTTGAAATGCCTATTTCGACGTCTAGTTCCACTTTGCTCATACCTAAAAAAAGTTTGGTAGGCGGTCAGTGGGATATTACGTTACGCTGGGAATACGGGGGAAAATTATACCAAAGTCAACACAACCTATATTACACCAATTAACACATTATGCTTTACACGGCTTTACTTTTTGGACTTTTGAGTAGTTTACATTGCGTGGGGATGTGCGGTCCAATTGCGCTGATGTTGCCTGTTGGGAACACAAAAGGAATTGCCAAATACAGCAGGATTGCGTTGTACCATCTAGGACGATTGAGTGCCTATGCCAGCATCGGTTTACTGTTTGGATTAGTGGGACGCGGCTTGTTTTTGGCCGGGGTACAACAACGACTATCCATTGTACTTGGTGTGGCTATGATTCTCGTTTCGCTGATTTCTGAAAAAAGTTTGGGTAAATATGCGCTTTCAAAACCTATTTTTCGGTTGCTGTCAACACTCAAATCGGCTTTGGGCGAACAGTTTAAAAGCAGATCCCTGCACTCGTTTTTCACCATCGGATTCCTTAACGGATTCTTGCCCTGCGGTATGGTCTATGTAGCTTTATTTGGCGCAATTGCCATGCAAACCGCAGCAGCAGGCAGCTTGTATATGCTGGTGTTTGGTTTGGGAACTTTGCCACTCATGAGCAGCATCTCGGTAGTGGGTAATTGGATTTCCTTGCAAAGCAGAAACACCATACAACGCTACATGCCCGTATTTGCGGTAGTATTGGGTACCTTGTTTATTATTCGAGGACTTGGATTAGGAATTCCGTATGTGTCGCCCACGCCCATGAACTTAGTTGTTCAACAACATCCCACTTGTCACCAATAAAATTTAACCCCATGGAAAAACACGATTTAGTACACGAATTGCCCGAGTACCAAGAAAAAATTCATGCGCTCAAAGTGAGTGATGCCCATTTTCGGAAACTATTTGATGAATACCACGAAATGGACCACCAGATTTTGCGTATCAAAACCGGTATTGAAGTAGCCACCGACGAGGCGCTCAAAGAAATGAAAGCCCATTTGCTGCACCTCAAAGACCAATTGTACAGTTTGGTAAAAGCCAATTAGGCTATGCACACTAAAAAAAATCACGCCATTCGCGTGATTTTTTTTTAGATAGTCATCGAGAACAACTCGGTTTCGGGTGCTTTGCGTTTGAGGCGCAAATCAAACGCCATGCAACTATTGCGCACAAAAGCTTTGCCCTTTTCAGTAACCCGAATGCCTTGTTTTACAAATTCCAACAAGCCGTCGTTTTCCATCTCTTTGAGTTGGCTTACTATTTCTGGGATTTCGTTGAAGTACATGCCAGTATCGGCCCAAGAAGTTTTAAATTGACACATTAAATTTAAAATGTGTTGGCGAATAATTAAATCTTCAGCGGTGAGCTGATGCCCTCTAAATACCGGAAAATTATTTTGGTTTAACGCCTGGTAATAGTCCTCGATGGTT
>JBJOOG010000013.1:0-6409 GCA_046051465.1 Bacteroidota bacterium
TGGGCAACAGCCCATTGCACGTATGGAAAAAGGATATTCAATTGGATATTTTTATGGTTTGCAAACCGATGGGATTTTTCAAAACCAAGCCCAAGTTGATGCGCATCCTTCGCAATTGGCGTTGGGAGCTGTTGCACAACCCGGTGACATTCGATACAAAGATGTTAACGGCGACGGTGTAATTAATTTAAACGACCGAACCAAAGTGGGCAGTCCGTTGGCTGATTACACAATGGGTTTTAACTTGAGTATGAACTACAAGAACTTTGATTTTGCAGCTTATTCCTATGCTTCATTAGGAAACGACATGGTTCGTAACTACGAGCGTTCGGTTTCGGATCTGAATAAGATGAATTACAATTTGGGTCGTTGGACAGGAGAAGGTACAAGTAATGTAGTGCCAAGGGTTACAACAGAGGCCACTACCAATAATTTATTCTCTGACTATTTTGTAGAGGATGCTTCTTTTTGGCGTATCCAAAACATACAATTGGGCTACACACTTGCCAACTCCGTTACACAACAAGTGGGTATCACAAAATTGCGTTTATACACCAGCATGTTAAATCCATTTACATTTACAAAATACCGTGGATTTGATCCAACCGGTTCAAATGGAGCTGCCATTGGCGGAGGTATTGATTATGGATTTTATCCATCGCCTAAAGTGTTTATTTTAGGTCTTAACCTTAACTTTTAATCCCATTCACGATGAAAAAATACAGTATATATTCACTAGTAGTACTTGCAGTAAGTGCAGTATTGGCTTTGTCTTGTTCGGATGAATTTGTAGACAGAAAAGCGCCTTATTCTATCGATTCCGAGAATTATTTCAATTCGGAATCCGATTACAACCAAGCATTAATTGGTGCCTATGATATGTTGCATTCTACCTATTTGAATGTAATGATGGGCGAAATTGCTTCAGATAATACCGCTTCAGGTGGTGAAAGCGCCATTGATGTTATAGGTATTCAGCAAATTGACGATATGATTCACACCGAAGCCAATCCGCAATTGAAAAACCTATGGGACTGGATGTTTGCCGGCGTACAACGTTGCAACTACATTTTAGAGTTCAAAGACAAGACCGATTTTACCAACAAACCACAAGTGCTTGCTGAAACTCGTTTCTTGCGTGCCTACTACCATTTTGAATTGGTAAAATGGTTTGGTGGAATTCCTTTAAATGGTGACAAACGTTTTTCTACCGAAGACGTAACTCGAGTACCGCGTGCCTCTGTTCAAGAAGTTTACGCCAGCATCGAAGCCGATTTAGTTTATGCCGTTGCCAATTTAAAAACCAAGGCTGAAAATCCTATCAAAGGAAGAGCTACCAAAGGAGCTGCTCAGGCCTTGTTGGGTAAAGTGTATTTGTATCAAGATAAGTATGTAAATGCAGCCAATGTATTAGAAGACTTAATTTCATCAGGCAGTTACAGTTTAGTTACCGATTACAATTCAATTTTTGAAAATAACGGAGAGAATAACAACGAGTCTGTTTTTGAAGTACAGTACACCGACCAAGAAGGTGCTAGTTTTGATTGTTTGCAATGCAGCGAAGGAAATGTAGCGGTAGGATTTAATGGAATTCGTAATTATTCAGGACCATTATTTGAGTCAGGGTACAGCTTTAATGTTCCGCGTCAAGAAGTTGTTGATGCTTTTGAGTTGGGTGACCGACGCAAAGATGTGGCTATTCTTGATATTGTGTCATGGGCTGCCGCAAATAATGCCTCATATGGTGTTGGATACAAGCATACGGGTTATTTTAATAGAAAATACATCCCAAGAGCAGGAGATGCAAACATTGGGGATCAAAATTTAACCAATCCAAACAATTACCGCGCCATTCGTTATGCCGATGTATTGTTAATGGCAGCAGAGGCTTTAAATAGAGGAGGTATTGACGATGCCAAAGCGCGTACCTATTTAAACGAAGTACGAAGAAGAGCATTTGGTGACAACAATCACGATACGCCATTGGTTACCGGATCTAATCTTACAGAGTTAATTCTTGCAGAACGTCGCGTGGAATTAGTGGGTGAGGGGCATCGATTCTTTGATTTGGTGCGTACCGGAAAGGCCGCAGCTGAGATTGAAGGTTTTAGTGCTGGAAAAAATGAACTGTTTCCATTGCCTATAGAAGAAATTCAATTTTCAAATGGAAATTGGCAACAAAATCCTGGGTATTAATTCCTGATTTAGTTCTATCTAACTTTTATAAATAAATAAAATGAAAAAAATATTTCTTACAATTATTACACTTGGTCTTTTCACCAATTGTACCCTTGACAACAAGGATGTAGATTTAGACGCCATCAATGCGCCACAAAATATTTCGGCCTTGATAACCATTGCCCAAGACAACTCCGGAAGAGTAACCATTACACCGAGAGGAGAAGGCGTTTCCCAATACGAGGTCTTTTTTGGCGACACAACCACTGAGCCTGCTGAGGTTGCTCCTGGCCAATCGGTTTTGCATACCTATGCATCTGAAGGTACTTTTACTGTAAAAATCATTGGGATTTCTTTAAATGGAAAACGAACCGAAGCAAACCAAGCGGTAAGCATTTCCTTTTTGCCTCCAACTGATTTGGTTGCTACTATCGTAAAAAACGACTTAACCGTAACAGTTACTGCTACGGCCAATTTAGAAACCTATTTTGAAGTGTATTTTGGTGATGTGGCCAATGAAATTCCTGTTTTTTTCAATGAGGGCGAAACCATTTCACATGATTATACGGCCTTAGGTACCTATGTGGTAAAAGTGGTAGCCAAAAACGGAGGAACTGTTTCATTAGAGTATACTCAAAATGTACAGATTACCAGTGCGTTCCCAATTAGTGCAGCGCCTACACCTACACTTTCGCCAGCAAATGTAATTTCTTTGTTTTCTAATCCCTACACTGGTGTGCCTGTGGATACATGGCGAACTTCATGGTCGGCTGCTACCTTAACAGATGTATTAATAGCCGGTAATGCTACCAAAAAATATTCATCTTTAAATTTTGTTGGAATTGAAACGGTTGCAAACCAAATTAATGTGAGCGGCATGACCCATTTTCATGTGGATTATTGGACGCCAAACATGACTGCATTTCGTATAAAATTGGTTGATTTTGGTGCAAATGGAGTCTACCAAGGTACTCCAAACGATGACAAAGAACATGAACTATCATTTGTTCCAACACAGAGCGGCTGGAATTCATTAGATATACCACTTTCAGATTTTGTGGGTCTAACAACAAGAAACCATATTGCACAGCTTATTTTCTCTGGTAACCCATCTGGTGCTGGAACAGTTTATATCGATAACATTTACTTTCACAACTAACATTATAACAATGAAACAATTTTTAAAATTCTTGTGTCCCTTATTTTTCTCTCTTGTACTAAGTAATTGCCAAGAAAGTGATTTGGGTTTTGGAGAGATTACGTCACCAACTAATCTTCAAGTAGAGGTTGTTGTTCAAGGCCAAGATGCCGCAAACCCAAATGGTGATGGCTCTGGTTTAGTTACACTTACTGCTACAGCAGATAATGCTGTTTCGTACAAGTATGTATTTAGTGACGGTTCAGAAAGAAACCAACCAAGCGGTATTTATCAAAAACGATTTACTAAACCTGGGTTGCATACCTACACGGTAACTGTTTTAGCTTCAGGACGTGGTGGTGTAACAACCAATACCACTTTAGAAGTAACCGTATTGTTTAATTTTACCGATGACGAAGCAGTAGAATACCTTACAGGAGGAACTTCAAAAATTTGGTATTGGTCAGCTTCAGAGCGTGGCCATTTGGGAGTTGGGCTTAACAGTACCGATAACACAACAAATTTCTACCCCAATTACTACGAATCTGTGCCATTCAATCAGGTAAGTAACTGTTTGTATGACGACGAATTAGTATTCACAAAAGTAGGTAACGGTTTAAATTATGAACTGCGTAATTTTGGAACAACCTTCATCAACCGAGCTTTTTTAAGCATTGTTGGACTTCCGAATAGTAACCAATATGTTGACGCTTGTTTCTTATACAGCGGCCCTGAGGTAACGGGTGTAAAAAATGTTACACTTACGCCTTCAGAATCATTGGCTAATCCTGCCGAAAAAAGAGGAACTGTAATGACCTTTTCTGATGGTGGATTTATGGGCTTTTATGTAGGTCAAAGTTCTTACGAAATCATGTCAATTACACCCTCTAGAATGGTTGTGCGCACAGTACAAGAAGCTTTTACTCCATCGGGAGAGCCACTTTCAACTGCTTGGTACCATATTTTCACAACAATTAAACCAGTTGAAGATCAAGTTACCGATTACACCAATCAAGTTTGGGGTGATGAGTTCAACACGCCCGGTGCTCCAGACCCTACCAAATGGAGTTACGACCTTGGTGCCGGTGGATGGGGTAACAATGAAGCTCAAACCTACACCAATAACAGTGGCAATTCGTTCGTGTCAGATGGTACACTTAAAATTACGGCTAAAGCCCAAAGTGTTGGGGGTTCTAATTATACCTCAGCTCGATTAAAGTCAGAAAATAAATTTGAGTTTACTTATGGTAAAGTAGAGTGTAGAGCAAAACTACCTGTAGGCGCTGGAACTTGGCCAGCCATTTGGATGCTAGGACAAAATTATGCAACCAACATATGGCCGGCTTGTGGCGAGATTGACATCATGGAACACCGTGGCTATGATCCAAATCGAATTCATGGTTCATTGCATTACCCAGGTAATTTTGGCGGAAATGCCAATACCAATACCACTGTAATTCCAAATGTATCCAGTCAATTTCACGTATACAAAGTACTTTGGACTCCAGCTTCTGTGAAATTCTATGTGGATAACACCTTGTTTCATTCATTTGCCAATAGTGGATCTGTGCCGTTCAACAGTGATTTCTTTTTAATCTTAAACGTTGCAATGGGAGGTACTTTTGGTGGTGCTATTGATCCTAATTTTACTGAGTCAAGTATGGAAATTGATTACATCAGAGTATATCAATAAACCTAAATAATAAATTTGTTTACATCATAAGTATTCCAATGAATCAGCTTAAACATACATCTATTTTAGTAGTAAGTCTTTTTGTATTATGGAGTTGTACTGCGCCCAAACCCATGTTGGCTCAAGCGCCTGTAAACTCCATAGATGTAAAAGTAGATTCTATTTTGAAGTTGATGACATTGGAAGAAAAAATAGGACAATTAAACCAATACAATGGTTTTTGGGATTTAACTGGGCCTACACCTTCAGAGGGTCAGGCTGCATTAAAACTGGAACACTTAAAAAAAGGTTGGGTAGGCGCTGTATTAAATATTAAAGGAGTAGATGACGTTCGAAAAATTCAACAAATTGCTGTTGAAGGTTCTCGACTTCACATTCCATTGCTTTTTGGATTTGATGTGATTCACGGCTACAAAACCATTAGTCCTATTCCCTTAGCTGAAGCAGCCAGTTGGGACCTAAATGCCATTCAAAATTCTGCTGCTATTGCCGCCGAAGAAGCATCCGCTGTAGGCATTAACTGGACGTTTGCACCTATGGTTGATGTGGCTCGTGATCCAAGATGGGGACGAGTTATGGAAGGCGCTGGTGAAGATCCGTACTTGGGAAGTCAAATTGCTACTGCCCGTGTACACGGATTTCAAGGAACTAATTTTAATTCAAACAAAACTATTTTGGCCTGTGCCAAGCATTTTGCAGGCTATGGTTTTGCTGAATCGGGTAGAGATTACAACACAGTTGATGTCTCAGAATCTGTATTGCAAAACGTAATTTTTCCTCCTTTTAAAGCAGCAGTTGACGCGGGTGCCCGAACATTCATGAATTCATTTAACGAATTAAACGGAGTTCCTGCTACTGCAAGTGCTTATTTGCAACGGGATATCCTAAAAAAGGATTGGAACTTTAAGGGTTTTGTGGTGTCAGATTGGGGTTCGGTACGCGAAATGATGAATCACGGCTATGTATCTTCAGAGCAAGAAGCTGCGCTTGCTGCTATGGAGGCCGGATCTGATATGGATATGGAATCTTATATTTATGTGGCACATGTAGCCCAATTGGTAAAGGAAGGCAAACTAAAAGAAGAATTGGTCAATGAGGCGGCAGGACGTATTTTGCGAATTAAATTTGAAATGGGATTGTTTGATAACCCTTATAAATATTGCGATGCAGCACATGAGAAAGCGACCGTAGGCAAGCAGTCGTTTCAAGAAGGAGTGTTGGACATGGCCAAGAAATCAATTGTGCTCTTAAAAAATGAGGGTGGACTATTGCCATTGCCAAAAACAGGAAAGAAAATAGCAGTAATTGGAGCTTTGGCATCCGACAAAACAAGTCCGTTAGGAAGCTGGCGATTGGCTGCCGATGAAAATTCTGCCGTTTCAGTTCTTGAAGGACTAAAG
>JBJOOG010000014.1:0-11510 GCA_046051465.1 Bacteroidota bacterium
AAATTTGATGTGGGCGGATTGAAAACCCTCTTGTTGCGGTTTACCAAATTACAAATCATCAGTTAAATTAATTATGGCCGATTTCATCAAGATCTACGAAAATAAACCCAGCGAGGCCGCCATTCAAAAAGTAGTTTCGGTATTGCGCAACGGTGGCTTGGTGATTTATCCCACCGATACAGTCTATGGATTGGGTTGCGACATTACCAATTCAAAGGCCTTGGAACGCATTGCCCGCATCAAAGGCATCAAATTAGAGAAAGCCAATTTCTCGTTTGTATGCCACGATTTGAGTAATCTGTCCGATTATGTTAAGCAAATTGACACGCCTACTTTCAAGATTTTAAAACACCATTTGCCCGGACCGTATACGTTTATTTTGCCAGGAAATAATAGTCTGCCCAAGGAATTCAAAAAGAAAACAACCGTAGGAATTCGAGTGCCTGATAATGCCATTGCCCTAGAAATCGTGAAGCAGTTGGGCAATCCAATTGTTTCGACATCTATTCACGATGACGATGAAGTGTTGGAATATTCAACTGATCCCGAATTGATTTTCGAAAAATGGCAAAACCTCGTCGACTTGGTTATCGATGGCGGTTATGGCGACAATGTCGGTTCAACTATTGTGGATCTGTCGGGTCACGAACCCGTTTTGATTCGCGCCGGAAAAGGGGAGTGGGAATAAAAAAACGCCTTACTTAGTAAGGCGTTTTTTTGTGTTTTTATTTTTTCATTTCCTTTTCGATCATTTCGTAAAACTGATCAATTTTAGGCAAAATCACAATGCGGGTGCGTCGGTTGGTGGCGCGATTTGCTGACGAATTGTTTTCCACTAAAGGAATAAATTGTCCACGACCTGCGGCAATCAATTGCGCTGGATTTACTTTTAAATCGTTGGTCAATACACGTACAATTGCAGTAGAACGTTTCACGCTCAAATCCCAGTTATCCAATAAAATGGCGTTTCCGGTAAAAGGTACATTATCGGTATGGCCTTCAACCATGCATTCAAAATCAGGTTTGCTGTTGATGATTTTTCCCACTTTGGCCAATACTTCTTTGGCTTTGTCACTCACTACATAACTACCACTTTTAAACAATAGTTTGTCGGCAATTGAGATAAAAACTACACCTTTTTCAACATTTACTTCAATGTCTGGATCGGTAATTCCCACAGCGCCTTTGATACTGGTTACCAAAGCCAAGGTCATGCTGTCCTTTTTGGTTAAGGCGTCTTGCATGCGGGTAATTTTTAAGTCTTTTTCTTTGATGGTTTCGAGCGCTTTCTCGATGTTTTGAGCGCCTTTGGCCGATAAGGTGGTTACATTATTCATGTTGTTGATCAAATCGGTATTTGATTTTTTAAGGAAATCAATTTGACCCGCTAGCGATTCTTTTTCGGTTAGGCAAGAATTCAATTTTACCGTGGCCGTGTTCAATAAATCTTGAACTTCCTTGTTTTTGGCTTCCAAGTCGGCAATTTTTTTCTTGGTGCCACAAGAAGTTGTTGCTACCAATGCAATAAGCGATAAGGCAAATAAGACTTTTTTCATAGTGTAAGGATTTATCGGTTGTAAAATTATAGTATTTAGGTGAGTATTAAAGCTGATTTATTTAAAGTTACGTTAAAATAAATCGTTGAATTTGCGTTGTTTGCTTACAAAATAACGAAACACTATACTATTTATTTTATAGTAGTTAAGTTCTTGGTGTGCGCCGCGTTTTTTCCACATCTTCGCAAATAAACCATAAAACCCAAAGTGCGCACGTACAATTGCCCAGCAATGGGCTGCTTTTCCTTGCTGCAGAAATTGGATGCCGGCCAATCCATCCAAAATTAGTCTTATAAATAAGATGGGGAATAGTGAATGTAACGGCAAATTTTTGGTGAGCATACACAAAGAATTCCTGAAATTCAAATAGGTTTTCTGCGGATTGCCAGCTTGCAAGGTTGCGCCTCCCACGTGGTAAACAGTTGATTCAGGACAATACACAATTTCGTGCCCCAGGTTTATGGCGCGCCAACACAAATCAATTTCTTCTTGGTGCGCAAAAAAATCGGTATCAAAACCCTGCAATTGGGTAAACACACTTTTTCGAATTCCAAAGCATGCGCCCGATGCCCAAAATATAGATTGGGAATCGTTGTATTGGCCATGATCTTCTTCGATAGTATCAAATAGTCGTCCGCGGCAAAACGGATAGCCCAATCGATCGATATAGCCACCTGCTGCTCCGGCGTATTCAAACTTGGTTTTGTCTTTGTAGTCTAAAATTTTGGGTTGCACAATCGCTACATTTGATTGCTCTTGAAACAATTTTTCGATGGGAACTAGCCAATTTTCAGTAACCTCAATATCCGAATTAACCAAAACAAAAATGGGTTCCTGTACCTGTTTTAGCGCTTCGTTATAGCCTTGCGCAAAGCCAAAATTGCCCGCGTTTTGGATGATTTGTACTTGCGGAAATTGTGATTGAATAAAGGAAATGGAATTGTCGGTTGAAGCATTGTCGGCTACATAAAGTACGGCATCGCTAGAATGCTGAATAATTGAGGGCAAAAACTGTTCAAGTAGTTTTTGTCCGTTCCAATTCAAGATGACAACAGCGGTATTTTTCATGCGTGTTTAACGGGGTTGGTGGGCCGGTAATTCGGGTAAAAAATGATACTTTTCGTTTTCAAAATCCATTTGGCAAAAGTAGTGATTCAAGCCATTGGTTACCATTAAAAAATCGGCGCGTAATGCAGAATTGTAACGGGCAATTTGATCAAACGTAGCTTGTGAGATAGCCACTTTGGGAGCTTTGCATTCAACCAAAACATGGAGTCGACCATCGGGATGATACACCACCACATCATAGCGTTTGGTTTGGCCATTGACTTGAATTCGTTTTTCGACGTTGATGAGTGATTTGGGGTAGTTTTTCTCGTACATAAAATGATGCACCACGTGCTGACGCACCCATTCTTCGGGCGTGAGCAGGATGAATTTTTTCCGAATTTCATCAAAAATGGCGACTTTATTTTCACTATTTTTGAATCGGAAGCGAAATGGAGAAAACGCAAGTTGTCGCATGAGGTAAAAGTAATTTTTTTGATACGATTTAAAGATTGAATGATTGAAAAATTTAAAGATGTAAAGATTTTTTGCCTTACAATTATAAATGCCGAATAAAACTCTATCGAAAAACGTAAACCGAGAACTGACAACAGAAAACCGAAAACCGAACAATGGATGAAGCAGTAAAAATTGTCAATGACATCAAAAATGGCCAGATTAAACCCATCTACTTTTTAATGGGGGAAGAGGCTTATTATATTGATAAAATTGCGGATTACATTGAGCAAAATGTACTGACAGAAGATGAAAAGGGTTTCAATCAAACGGTCTTGTACGGTCGGGATGTAACCATTGAAGATATTATTAGTACCGCCAAGCGATTTCCGATGATGGCCGAACGCCAAGTGGTAATTGTGAAAGAGGCCCAAGATTTATTGCGCACCATCGAGCAAATTGAACGCTATACCGACGATCCGGTACCCACCACGGTATTGGTGTTTTGTTACAAATACAAAACCATTGACAAGCGCAAGAAATTCACCAAAAACATCGAGAAGATGGGCGTGCTTTTTGAAAGCAAAAAACTGTACGAAAACCAAGTAGGTGATTGGATTACCCGCCTGTTGAAATCCAAAGGATACGGAATCGAGCCCAAAGCCACAGCTATGTTGGTGGAGTTTTTGGGAACGGATTTAAGTAAAATAAACAACGAGCTCGAAAAATTACAAATTGTACTACCCAAAAAAAGCACCATAACGGCCAAGGATATAGAAGAAAACATTGGATTTAGTAAGGATTTTAATGTGTTTGAATTGCGCAAAGCAATAGGGGAGCGCAACCAACTTAAGGCTTACCAAATTGTTCAATATTTTTCAGAGAATCCAAAGGAGAACCCAATTTTAATGGTTACCGCATTAATTTTTGGATACTTTCAACAACTACTTCAATACCACGGACTCAAAGACAAATCGTCCAAAAATGTGGCAGCTGCTTTGAAAATTAGTCCCTATTTCACCAAAGATTATGAGTTGGCTGCCCGCAATTTCCCCATGAAAAAAGTAAGCGCTGCCATAGCCAAGTTGCGGGATATGGATGTGAAGAGCAAAGGAGTTGGGGCTGCTAATTTGCCATTGAATGATTTATACAAAGAATTGCTGACTACACTTTTTAATTAGCCATTGGCTGTTTGATTTGCGAATAGGAATTGAGATATTTGTACCCATTTAAATTTTAAAGATGAATAAAAATACAGTATTGGGTTATGCTACCTTATTGATGGTTATTATGGGATTGTTGCTCATTGCTTTGGGCGCTTTTAAATATGACGACGTAGCCGGTTGGGGATTTGGTGCAGTGGGTGTAGGATTTTTAGCCATTGCATGGGTGTTTAATGCCCTTAAAGGAAGAGTTTAGATCAATACTAATTCACTAAGAAAGTGTCAAAAGGAAAGAATTATATCCATTTATATGTTGCATTGGTGTTGCTTTGTGTTGCTACATCCTGTAATCGCACTACCAATACAACTGCTGAATCGGCAGCAAAAAATACTATTTCAGCAGAAGACTTACTAGCTGCCAATGATTGTGCAGCTTGTCACCAAGAAAAAGAAAGCGTCATTGGGCCTTCCTACATTCAAATTGCAGAACGCTATACCACAAAAGACATTCCGATGTTAACCGAAAAAATCATCAAAGGCGGAAAAGGCAATTGGGGAGAAACGCCCATGACAGCTCATCCCGGTTTGTCTGAGCTAGAGGCTTCAGAGATTGCGCACTACATTTTGAAGATGAAATAAATTAGACTAACAAAAGCGATAATATACCTTACTCTTTAACTATTCGCTTAACAACATTTTTAATGCCATTAGAAACATGAACTAAGTAAACGCCTGCTTGTAGATGTTGCATGTTTACAGTTAGTGTTGTTTGTTTTACCTTTTTTGTTGTAATTAATTTTCCTGTAGAATCAAATATCTTAATTACTGAATTAGCAGCAAACTCATTTCCTAATTCAATGGTTAGTGTATTAGTAACTGGATTAGGATATACCCTAAAAGCTGCTGAATTTAATTCAGATAAACCAAGAGGTGACCTATCACAAACATCAAGGCGATCCAGATTAGCTGCTCCAGAACTTGTGAGTGACACGAATCTGACAGTATTATTTCCTTGAGCTAAATTTAAACTAAAAACAACAGTATCCCAATTGGTAAATGTTGTTGTATTTGGAAAACTTAAATTGCTTATTTGTTGATTTCCGTTTACCAATACACTAGTTGTGCGATCAACAGCGCTTCCATTGCTGTAACGGAATCTTAGATTATGAATCCCAGCCGTGGCAACGTTTACTACAATTTCATACCATGCACCAACAGCATTTGGCGTGTTGACAAATCCAGCTCCTGTAAATCCGGTATTATTACTATCAATAGTTCCTCCAGAAATCATTGTTCCAGTCTCAGCTTGGTACTCTGCCCAGGTGCAATCTGCATCACAAGCTGTATTGCCTGTATTTCCACCAACGCATACACCACAACCATCAATAAAAGCGGTTCCATCTTGTACATTATTACAATCTAAAACACAGGCTTGTAAACCTGTATTTCCTCCAACACATATTCCGCAGGAATCAATATAAGCTGTACCCATATTGTCTCCATTACAATCATTACCAATTCTTCCAACTCCAGAATAAAGCGGAACGATCGTTTTTACTTCATTGGTATTACTTGTTAAAACGGTCGAATAATCATATGGAATAGTAGCTATACAATTTCCAGGATACGGTCTTGGTGTTCGCGCAATTTCAATATTGTCAATCCGTTCTGTAAATCCAGGGAAATCATTAGGGGTGTAAATTGAGAAGTGCAAGGGTTCGTAATAATTTTTTTCAACACGCACACAACTATTATTTCTGATCTCTGAAGCATCAACTGCTTCTACTATATAATTATTAAAAAAATGGCCAACGGCTCCTCTATACATAGGAATACGAAGGTGAACTTTGTTATAATGATTGTGATGAAATGTTATTTTTCGGTCAGCCCAAAGGTCGGTTTCACTAGCGCCTACTAAATTTGCTTTGTAATGGTCATGCATATAACACCAAGAAATTGTTATAAAACCAGACTGCCCTTTAATATCAATCAAGCCATCAAATAAGTCTTTATTGGGCTGTATATCAGGATCAATTGAAAACAACTCACAGTGATCTATCCATATATTTGTACTTGCACCTCTAATTCCAATGCAATCTCCTCCATTCGTTAAAATTTGTGGGAGTCCACTATCTCCTGTGGAGGAATAAACTCCTGGCGTATCTACTCGAGTTGTGACTCCTGTCATGGATACTTTTAAATTTTGAATAATAATATTACTACTGTTATTAATATCTAGGCCTACACCAAACAAAAAGGCCGTACTCCCAACTCCAATTATTGATTTATTTGAACCTACACTGATAGAACCTCCATTAGGTCCGTTTGAGATGGTGCCATTTACCATAATGATATAAGCTGCAGTACTTTCGGCATACGATTTTAAATCGGCATAATTACTTACATTAACTACTGTTCCCGCTTGTCCTCCGGTCGTTCCTCCGTTTTGGGTTGCAAATCCAACCAATTCAAAATTTACTTGGGCAGTTACTAAAAATGGATAAGACAGTAAGCCTGTAAAAATGAGTGCCATTACTATTTTTTTCATATCAACTTATTTTGCAATTATTACGTGACGTATTTTTTACTCTATTGTTTAATTATACGTTTCACAACTTTATTTTTACCGTTCAAAACACTAACTAAATATACACCCGCATTTAAATTTTTTAAATTCAACGTATTACTAGCCCCTGTCACTTTTTTCTCCACTATTAATTTCCCCATAATATCAAACAACTGAATAATGGATTCTTCTGTAAATAGTGGAGCTATTTCAATTGTTAGTTGGTTAATAATTGGATTGGGATACAAGTCAAATTTAAATGTTTGATTAACAGGTTCTATACTTAGGAGTCCACAATCATAAACATCCAAACGATCTAAATTTGCTGCGCCAGAACTTGTTAGCGATTCAAATCGTACTAAATTATTTCCTTGGTTTAATTCTAAATTAAAATTTGATTTATCCCAAGCTGTCCAGGATCCAGTATAAGGAAAACGTAAGCTATTTATTTGTGTTGCTCCATTTACAATTACACTTTGAGTACGATCAATTGTAGTTCCGTTAGCGTATCTAAAACTGCAAGCATACAAACCTGCTGTAGGAACATTTACAATAATTTCGAACCAGGCACCAATCGAATTTGGTGTGTTTACAAATCCTGTTCCTGTAAATCCTGCATTATTACTATCAATAGTGCCACCAGAGCTAATGGTGCCCGTTTCGGCTTGAAATTCTATGCTTGGACATAAAATCGTGACTGTAATACTACTGCTAGCATTTATTCCTCCGTCAATTGTTGTAGCAGTAATCTCAACTTCACCAGGTGTTATTCCTGTAACTAACCCTGTAGGACTTACTGTGGCTATTGCCGTATTTGAGGAGGACCATATAACTGCATTATTTGAGGCATTTGATGGAATTACAGTTGCTACTAATTGAATAGTATTTCCCTCTACAATTGACCCAGTAGTTGGCGATACAGATAGGCCTGTAACAGCTACAGGTAATGAGGTAGCACAACCACATTGGGTAACACTGTCCATTGTTGGTCCGGCTCCACATTCAGAATTAGTAACCAATGATTTTACATCATCAACCGGATGAATAGAGTAGTCATAAGGCGGAATAAATGCGGTGTATCCTCCTGTACTTACGTCGCCTGTATTTCCGATACATGAGACATAGCTGCAACCTATTGTAAAAATGCCTGCCTCTGCTCCCGGAGATATTAGGTCAACAGGCGTATTTATGCCATCAAAATAACTGCCTTCTACTCTAACATTTGACTTAAAACCAGCTCTAGCTCCACTTGAATTCGAATAATAACAATTTAACACATGTATCTTTCCATATCTGGCTCGAGGTGTACGAGAATTAACATCTTTCCACCAGCAATTGGCAAAAGTGATATTGAGTTTTCCCCAACTTTCAGGTTCTGTATCACTCGAACCAATAAGATTAGAAAAATTATGAATTCCATCAGCCGAATACGTGAATATACACCAAGTAACAGAAACATTATCAGAACCTCTTACTACATCAAAATTTCCATCCTCACCATCCATAATTTTACAATGGTCAACCCAAATTCTTTTTGAATTAGTAATATTAACCGCATCCCAATTTTGACTTGCATTAGTATTGCCCGGTCCTGAAATGGTTAAATTTCGAATAACAATATTACTTACGCCATTCATTTGCCAAGAACATCGAATGGTTACTCCGCCATTTCCAATTATTGTTTTATCAGATTTTACATAAAGTACATCTCCAGTATTGCCAACATAACCGGTTCCAACATCATTCATTACATGAATTACTTTTGGTCCATTCGATTCTGCAACTGCTTTTAAACTCGCAAAAGTAGTTACTTCAATAGGGGTGGCATTTCCTCCACCTGTGGGCGGCCCCACATAGGTTTGACCATCAAAATTTGCCCATCCTATAGATGAACAAGCGTCTTGTGCAAGCAATGTAACCGAGCAGGTTAACAGATAACACATAAATAATATTTTTATCGACTTTCTTTTCATGTAGAATTTTGTTGAAATGTAGTAGGATTGCGATTTTTTTTGAACGAGTTATTTCAATTATACAATTTCTTTGTAATCGATTACAAAGAAATATAAAAAATGAAATAAACCACTATTCATTACCCTCTTATTATTTTCGTTCGTATGTCTGTAGGCTCAAATAGAGATAATTTATTTCAATTGAAACCGCATGTTAAAATTGTAGGATCAACTACTATATTTGTAAATGAAAAATGATCTATTTATCACATCAATAGAATCTTAAAACTAAAACTAATTATTTAAAAAATCAAAACAGTTATGTCAGACGATAAGAAAGTCATATTCTCCATGCAGCGCGTGAGTAAAACCTACTCCAGCAGCGACAAACAAGTATTAAAAAATATTTATTTAAGTTTCTTTTACGGGGCCAAAATTGGAATTCTGGGGCTCAACGGTTCAGGAAAATCGTCTTTGCTCAAAATCATTGCCGGGGTTGATAAAAACTACCAAGGCGATGTGGTGTTTGCGCCAGGCTATACCGTGGGCTATTTGGAGCAAGAGCCGCAACTCGACGACAGCAAAACCGTGATCGAAGTGGTGCGCGAAGGTGTAGCCGAAACCATGGCTGTATTGGACGAGTTCAACAAAATCAACGACCAATTTGGCTTGCCTGAGGTGTATGAAGATGCCGATAAGATGCAGCAACTTATGGATCGCCAAGCCGATTTGCAAGACAAAATTGATGCCTTGGGCGCCTGGGAAATTGACACCAAACTCGAAATCGCGATGGATGCCTTGCGCACGCCAGAGCCCGATATGCTTATTAAAAATTTATCAGGTGGTGAACGCCGTCGTGTGGCCTTGTGCCGCTTGTTATTGCAACAGCCCGATGTGTTATTGCTCGATGAGCCCACCAACCACTTGGATGCCGAGAGTGTATTGTGGTTGGAACAACATTTGGCGCAATATGCCGGAACGGTTATTGCCGTAACGCACGACCGTTATTTCTTGGATAATGTAGCCGGTTGGATTTTAGAACTCGATCGTGGAGAAGGCATTCCGTGGAAAGGAAATTATTCGTCATGGTTGGATCAAAAATCAAGCCGCATGGCCTTAGAAGAAAAAGTAGCTTCCAAACGCCGCAAGACTTTAGAGCGCGAGTTAGACTGGGTACGACAAGGTGCCAAAGGCCGTCAAACCAAACAAAAAGCCCGTTTGCAGAACTACGACAAACTCTTGAACGAGGATCAAAAACAGCTGGACGAGAACTTAGAAATCTACATTCCAAACGGACCGCGTTTGGGAACCAATGTGATCGAAGCCAAAAATGTAGCCAAAGCCTTTGGGGATAAATTGTTGTATGACAATCTAAACTTCACCTTGCCACAAGCGGGTATTGTAGGGATTATTGGGCCCAATGGAGCTGGTAAATCCACCATTTTCCGCATGATTATGGGCGAACAAGAAGCCGATGCCGGTACATTTGAGATTGGCGAAACCGTAAAAATTGCCTACGTCGATCAGTCGCATTCCAACATTGACCCAAACAAATCCATTTGGGAAAATTTTTGCGACGGACAAGAACTCATTATGATGGGTGGACGTCAAGTCAATTCGAGAGCTTATTTGTCTCGATTTAATTTTGGTGGATCCGATCAGAACAAAAAAGTAGCCACTCTTTCAGGTGGGGAACGCAACCGCTTGCATTTGGCCATGACCTTGAAAGAAGAAGGAAATGTGTTGTTGCTCGATGAGCCTACCAATGATTTAGATATCAATACCTTGCGTGCCTTAGAAGAAGGCTTGGAGAATTTTGCTGGTTGTGCCGTAATCATTTCCCACGATAGATGGTTCTTGGACCGTATTTGTACCCACATTTTGGCTTTTGAAGGCGATTCTGAAGTGTATTATTTTGAAGGTGGATTTTCAGATTATGAAGAGAATAAGAAAAAACGCTTGGGTGGCGATTTGACTCCGAAACGAATCAAGTACCGCAAATTAATTCGGGACTAATTCTTAAAACAAAAAACGCTGGTTAATACCAGCGTTTTTTGTTTTGTTTGGACTGTGCCGATTTTCTTGATTTGTGCGCTCCGCCACTGCGGTTGGAATTTTTGGGAGGTGGAGCCGTTTCCAAACTTGGACTTCCTTCGTGCCACGGATAGGGGTGATCGGTAATCACTTGCACATCTACCTTGATTAATTTTTGAATGTCTTTCCAGTAAGGCGCTTCGTCTTTGCTGCAAAACGAAATGGCTACCCCGCTGCTGCCTGCACGTCCGGTTCGGCCAATGCGGTGCACATAGGTTTCTGGAATATTGGGCAAATCAAAATTGATTACGTAGGGAAGCAAATCAATGTCGATGCCTCGGGCAGCAATATCGGTAGCAACCAAAACACCCACTTCTTTGTTTTTAAATGCATCCAATACCCGTTGTCTCGCCGATTGCGATTTGTCTCCGTGTATGGCTTCGGCCGCTACGCCATGCTTGCGCAAGGCTTTTACCACGTTGTCGGCGCCGTGTTTGGTGCGTGAAAACACCAACACATCACTCAGTTTTTCGTTGCGGATGAGGTGGTACAATAAATTTCTTTTCTCTGTTTTATCTACAAAGTAAATGCGTTGTTCTACTTTTTCGGCGGTTGAGGAAACCGGAGAAACAGTCACGCTCGCGGGATCTTTTAGAAATAACTCAGCCAATTCGCGAATCGCAATGGGCATGGTTGCCGAGAACAACAAGGTTTGGCGGTTATTGGGCGTGAGTTT
>JBJOOG010000015.1:0-5271 GCA_046051465.1 Bacteroidota bacterium
ACAACAGCAAAAAAAATTAAGACTAGATCAATTAAACGTACAACGCTACACCAAACAATTGTTAGAAAAAACGGAAGAAGAACGCATACGCATTGCCAGAGATTTACATGACAGCGTGAGCCATGAACTACTTGGTTTAAAAAACGTAGCCGACGGAAAACAAGCTGAGACCAATGAAAAAATAGATCGTATTATAAACGACATCCGAAGTATTAGTAGAAACCTGCATCCCATAATGTTTGATAAAATAGGACTCAAAGCGAGCGTCGAGCAATTGATAGAACGAACGCAAGTAGTTAACAATTTTATGGTATCAGCCGAGATTGAGTATCATGGTTTGCTTTCCAATTTAGACGAATTACAAGTGTATCGCATCATTCAAGAAGCGCTGTCAAACGTGATTAAATATTCGGATGCAATTGCTGCAAAAATTTCAATTTTTGAAAAAGACAAAGCCGTTTACATAGAAATACAAGACAACGGGAAAGGGTTTAACTTTACTGAAACTATTAACAGTTCGAAATCGTTTGGGCTGCACAACATCATTGAACGCAGCAAAGCAATTGGCGGAGAAGCCAAAATCAAATCAAACAAAAACGGCACTACGGTTTCATTAGAAATTAAGAAAAAACAATGAAAATACTCCTTGCGGATGATCATCCTTTTACGCTTCAAGGCACCAAAAGTTTTGTAGAATCATATGGATACAGCGTTTTAGACACTTGTTCTAATGGTATCTCTGCTCTAAACTTAATCAAACTTCACTCCCATGATGTAGCTATTTTAGATATCAACATGCCTGGTATGGATGGTTTGGATGTAGCTAAAAAAATATTTGAAAATAAACTGAAAACAAAAGTCATTTTACTTACCATGCACAAAGAAATGACCATTTATAATAATGCGAAACAATTCAATATTTATGGATATATACTTAAAGAACATGCCAGTACCGAACTCGAAAAGTGTTTGTTGGCAGTAAAAAATGGAAATCGTTATGTGAGTGAATTCCTCAAAGAAGATTTGATTTTTGATAAAAATAAAATTCTACCAGAATTAACACAATTGACTTTGGCTGAAAGAAAAATTGTAACCCTTATCGCCGAAAAAAAAACCAGTAAGCAAATTGCCGAAATGCTTTTCTTGTCCGAAAAAACGGTTGAAGGACACCGCACCAATATTATCGAAAAATTGGGACTGCCTAAAGAAAAAAATACTTTGCTTATTTGGGCGATTCAGCATGTCAAAATTCAATAAAAAAAACCTCCGCTATCGATCGAAACTGTTCGTGTGCTTATAAAAGAAACCCAACTCAATCGTGCGAATTTTATCTTCTTTTTGGGCAAGGATAATAAATCCGCGCAATCGATGTTTCATCGCTTAAACTAAAAAACATATAAGAAATAAAATATCGTATAAAAATTTAAAACTCAACAAGCCTTTCTATATCATCAAATAAGTTCGAAACACTGGTACCCTTTCCGACCAAAAACCTTTCAGCGGAGCTGGAAGGTATTTGAGCAACATCACCTAACTCTGGATCACTAAGTAATCCAGCATAAGAAACCAAAATCATTTATTTTAAAATCATATACTATATACTACGGATTAGTATTTTCTGGACCACGAAGTAATCCAGCTAATTCTTATCATTTTAAAGTAACTCCAAAAAAAAAACTACCCTATCAAAAAAGCCAGTGAAAAAAAATTCACTGGCTTTTATATTTCAAATCTCAGAACAAATTATCTTTTCAATGAAAAGTGCGATTTAAATGTTTTGAATGTTCCCGGATTATTAAAATCTTCGTATTCTAGCGTAAACCAATAATCTGAAGAGAATACCGGTTTTCCAATATACGTCCCGTCCCAACCCTCAGAATTAGAACTAATTTGTTTCAATAATTTTCCATAGCGATCAAAAATGAAAATTTTTGCGGAATCACCTAATCCTATAATATTCCACGTATCATGAAAACCATCCCCATTTGGAGTAAAAAATGTAGGATAAGTGATTACCCTCACTTCTTCGGATAAATCGGTGCAGCCATTGGTATCTATTACTTTAACAGTATGAATAATATCGTTATTAAAATTCGTAAATATATTGGATGTTTGCCATGGCCCATCGTCAATAGAATACAAGTAAGATCCATTTCCTCCGATTACGGTAACTTCTATAGTATTAGAATCACTAAATATTAAATTCTGATCCGTCTCTATTGAAAGCCCAGGGAAAGAAGGAGTTACCGTTGCAGTAGTCAAGGCCGATCTACATCCTGTAATTGTGTTAGTCGCAATCAAATCATATGTACCTGCTTGACTGGCTTCAAAGGTACTATTTAATGCACCAGGAATTAAAACAGAATTATAATACCATTCAAATGTATGTGTTGAATTACTTAATTGAGATTCTAGTGTGAAGTTTTTAAATGTAACATTTGTAGTTTCATTTACGCAAATTGCCCCATCACTAATATAAGGTCTTGGCAATGAATTTACATTTACTTGCACATTTATTGGAACTCCAGCACAACCACTGGCATATGGCGTTACAGTGTACACCACATTTCCAGCGGAAGTTGTAGACGTTGTCAAAGCATCTGCGATTACAGCACCTGATGCCGAAGTAGCTCCAGTAACATTAGTTGAAGCAGATAGCCAAGAATAAGTTGTGCTAGGCAAAGAACTCGTTAATTGAATGTTAGTGGTTTCGGTAGAACAAATTGTCGATGAACTCGGTGTAGCGGTAGCAGCAGGGCTCTCATTTATATCTACATTGGCATTTGTACTAACTTGTGGGCAGCCATAGGCTGCAGCAAGGGTATAAGTCACTTGGTAATTTCCAGGGGTACTAGAAATTGGCGATACAGCTCCTGTTGAGGAATTAACTTGCAAACCCGAAGTCGAACTATACACACCACCTGTGTAGGATGCTGTACCGTTTATCGTCACCAATTGACTTGTACTTACCGAATCACAAAATGGGTTGCCTGCATAATTAATAGATACCGAAGGTAATTGTGTGATGGTTAGCGGGGCTGATGCTTGTACTTGTGCACAACCTGCAGCTGGAGCTATGGTATAGGTTACTTGATAGTTACCAGCTGTACTTGTAGATGGATTGATTGCACCACTAACCGGGTCAATTACCAAACCACTCGTTGAACTAAAGCTACCTCCTGTGTAGGCATTTGTTCCACCAAGGGTAACGGCTTGATTTGTGGTTAATGTTGAACAATAAGGAGAACTTGGATATGAAACGGTAGCCGTTGGAATAGCTGTAATTATTAGGTTTGCAGAAGTATTGACTGATGCACAACCGTTTGCAGCGGCCAACAAATAGGTGACTGAATAATTGCCCGGAGTACTTGCGTTGGGTAAAATGGCTCCTGTTGATGAATTAATTACTAAGCCTGCTGTGGAGCTGAAATTACCTCCCGTATAGGCAGATGTACCGGTTATTGATACCAATTGACTTGTGCTTACCGAATCACAATATGGGCTACCGGCGTAATTAATTGAAACGGTAGGTAATTGTGTAATGGTTATTGGGGCAGTTGTTTGCACTTGTGCACAACCAGCAGCTGGTGCTATGGTATAGGTTACTTGATAATTACCCGCTGTACTTGTGGATGGATTGATTGCACCACTAACCGGATCAATTACTAAACCGGTTGTTGAGCTAAAGCTACCTCCTGTGTAGGCATTTGTTCCACCAAGAGTAACGGCTTGATTTGTGGTTAATGTTGAACAATAAGGAGAACTTGGATATGAAATAGTGGCCGTTGGAACAGCAGTTATTGTAACGCTAGCTGTAGTGGTGAGTGTTGTACAACCTGGTGCTGAAAATGAATAAGTAACAATATAATTTCCAGGCGAACTTGAACTTGGCGTTACAGCACCAGTTGTGGCGTCAACTGTCAATCCTATTGTTGAACTAAATGAACCACCTGTATAGGCTCCTGTACCAGATAAAGTAATCGCTTGACCACTAGTAAGCGTGTTACAAAATGGTGAACTTGGATAAGAGATAGTCGCTGTAGATGTAGTTCTAATTTCAACATTTCCAGTTACCGGAAATGCTGAACAACCACCACTTGCTGGGACCATATAGGTTACAACATAATTACCTGAAACACTCAAACTTGGCGTAATTGCTCCAGTAGTCGCATCAATAGATAAACCAGTAGTTGAACTGAACGTACCACCGGTATAAGCTCCGGTTCCTGTAAGGGTTACCGGTTGTGCTGAAGTTAAATTGGGACAATATGGTGAACCCGCATAACTCACATTAGCCGTAGGTGCTGTGGCAAAGGTTAGTGTTGCAGTTGAGGATATCAATCCACATATGTTGTTGGGATTTGTCAACAATACACGATACAAAGAACCCGACATTAATGGCGTTGCACCTGTAATCAATAATGTGTTTGTTGTTACACCTGAATAAGTTGAATTGTTTGTTAATGTGGTCCAGTTTATCCCATCATTTGAAAATTGCCATTGATAGGAATTGCCTCCATTATCAACTAAACTTACTGTTGCGGTTTGCGCAGCACAGTTGGTATTGATAAAGGGCTGTGTATTGATAACTATTGACGCAAAAGTGATGTAGGCATTATTTGGAGTGGTATATCCGTTTGTACCACTGGTTACAACGCCATTTAGATTAACCGTCAAGGGTAAACCACCCAAGTAACCATCGGCATTTGGGTCGTTAAATCCAGCTTCAATAACATCATTACATCCATCATTATCACTGTCTAATTCTATGTAGTTTTTTCTGCCATCTGCATCAGTATCGGCAATAGTATAGTTTAACACACCCGAATCAGGTGCTGTTTCTAATGCATTGTAAAGCCCATTTGCACCAAAAGCAGCTGCTGCACCGTCAATGATTCCATTTTGATCGGCATCTGGAGCCAAACTTCCCGATTCAACTAAATCATATATACCATCATTATCACTGTCTAAATCAATGTAATCATAGATTGCACCTGTTGAGGCACTCGAATCAGTATCCGTGTTTATTGGAAGTATGCCTGTTCCATAAACGTCTGCCAATCCATCTTTATTTACATCTACATTGGTATATGGAATAAAATTAAAACCTTGTGCTTCTATATTGTCTGTAATTCCATCATTATCGCTATCAAAGTCCAAATAATCGGGTATTCCATCTGAATCAGAATCCTTTGGTACACAAGTTGCAATTAATTTAAATGATGATTTATTAGGGTCTATGGAAGATAAATTTTTATGCGTTATACTGAA
>JBJOOG010000016.1:0-26515 GCA_046051465.1 Bacteroidota bacterium
TACAACAGCTGCAAATGGTACGAATGCACAGTGGAGTATTGCCAGCGGTACTAGCACTACCTCAACGTTTGCCTTCAGTTGGACAACTGCCGACGCAGGTGCTACGTTAACTGCATCGCCAGGAAGTGGTAATGTGTATTCTTATGACGGCAGTATTTGGAGTACTACTGGAGGTACAACCAGCACTGGTACGCCCAATGTTACTACGCAAAGTGGTATAACCAGTAGTAATACAGTATGGACAATAGCTATGCCTGCTGCAGCAACTGCTCCTACGGTTACCACTACAGCAGCGAGTAGTATCACTTCTACCGACGCCTCCTCTGGAGGAAATGTGACTTCTGATGGTGGAGCTGCTGTTACAGAAAGAGGAATTGTCTATAGCACTTCAGCTTCCCCAACAACATCCAATTCAAAAATAACAGCCTCTGGAACTACAGGATCATTTACATCAACCTTGAGTGGTCTTACACCTGCTACTACTTATTATGTTCGCGCCTATGCCATCAACAGCGTGGGTACTTCATATGGTAGTGAGGTTTCTTTTACCACATTAACTTTACCTACGGTTAGTACAACCGCTGCTTCTAGTGTATCATCTACTACTGCCTCTTCTGGTGGAAATGTAACTTCTGATGGAGGAGCAACCATCACCGAAAGAGGAATTGTTTATAGCACATCTTCTAATCCAACAACTGCAAACTCAAAAGTGACTGCCTCGGGTACTACTGGTACTTTTACCTCATCCCTGACTGGGTTGAATCCGGGTGTTACATACTATGTGCGCGCTTATGCCATCAACAGTGTAGGGACATCTTATGGTAGTGAAATTTCATTTACTACTTTAACAGTAGCGCCAACGGTAACAACTACTGCTATTAGTAGTATAACCATGACTACTGCTGATACAGGTGGTAACGTTACAGCTGATGGGGGAGCTGCTATTACAGAACGTGGAGTTGTTTATAGTACATCATCTAACCCAACAACTACAGATACTAAAGTTACTTCTTCAGGAACTACAGGTTCATTTACTTCATCACTCACAGGACTTACACCTGGAACAACCTATTATGTAAGAGCGTATGCTATTAATAGTGAAGGCACGAGCTATGGTTCAGAACAAAGTTTCACTACACTAAACATACCTACTGTAACTACCACAGCAGCTAGTTTGATAACTTCATCGTCTGTTTCTACCGGTGGTAATGTAACTGCAAATGGTGGAAGTTCTATTACCGAAAGAGGTATCGTTTACAGCACATCATCTAATCCAACTACTTCAGATTCAAAAATAATAGATGGCTCAACCACCACGGGATCATTCATTTCATCCATAACCGGATTGACATCGGCTACAACATATTATATACGTGCCTACGCTATCAATGCACAAGGCACTGCTTATGGTTCTAACGAATCTTTTACAACTACCTCGGGAGCCGTTGTTCCAGGGGTAACAACTTCAGCTGTGAGCAATCTTGGTTCTTCAACGGTTACGGTAGGAGGTTCTTTGGTTACAGATGGTGGAGATACAGTTACCGAGCGAGGAATTGTTTATGGTTCTTCATCCAATCCAACCACTGCTGATACCAAAGTGGCTGATGCATCAACCGCAATAGGATCATATACTACAGATTTAAGTGGATTAACTCCAGGCGCTACTTATAACGTACGTGCCTATGCCATAAACAGTATAGGGACTTCATATGGAGATAATGTATCGTTTACTATGAATGCTGTTTTGGCTACGGTTTCAACTACTGTAGCTTCAAGTGTTACATCTTCTTCAGCCAGTTCTGGGGGTGATATAACTGCAGATGGAGGTGGTACTGTAACAGAGCGGGGTATTGTATATGGTACTTCAACCAACCCAACTACAGCTAATACTAAAGTTGTGGATGGCTCAACTGGCACGGGTACGTTCACAAGTTCATTAAATGGACTTGCAGCCGTTACGACCTATTATGTGCGTGCTTATGCGATCAATAGCGCAGGCACATCCTATGGCGCCAACGAAACTTTCACTACTTTGGCCAATGCGCCAACAGTAACAACAACTGCTATTTCTTCAATTAGTGGAGCTACTGCTTCTGGTGGTGGTAATGTAACTTCAGATGGCGGATCTACTATTATTGAACGTGGTATTGTATACAGTACCAGCAGCAACCCAACAACAGCTGATACGAAAATTATTGACGGTTTAACAACAACGGGTTCATTTACCTCTTCATTAACGGGTTTGACTGCTTTAACCACGTATTATGTTCGTGCCTATGCGACCAACAGTATTGGAACGAGCTATGGGTCAGAACAAAGTTTCACTACAATAAGTGCAATTCCTTCTACACAAGCATCAGGCGTGAATTTCACTAGTGTTGGTTTAACATCAATGACCATTAATTTTACTCCCGGAGATGGTGTTAATTCAATTGTAGTTGTAAAAGCTACAACTGCAGTAAATAGCAATCCAGTAAACACAACTTCTTATACAGCTAACACCACTTTCGGTTCTGGAACACAAATTGGTACTGGTAATTATGTGGTGTATGTTGGAACCGGAAACAGTGTGGCCATTACGGGTTTAACCGCCGGAACTACTTATCATGTAGCGGTTTATTCATTCAACGGAAGTGGTGGAACAGAAAATTATTTAACAACAGCTCCTGCTACAGGAAACCAAGCTACAGCAAATAATAATTACCGTTCAGTAGCAACTGGTAACTGGAATGCCACAAGTACCTGGGAAGTATTTGATGGAACAAGTTGGGTAGCTGCAACGAGTACACCATCCAGCTCTGATGGAACTATCACTATTCAAAATGGACATACCGTAACAGTAAGTGCAAGTGTGACAGTAGATGAAGTAACTGTTAATAATAGTGGTCAAATAACAGTTGCTGCAGCTCAAACACTTACCATAAATAACGGTGCCGGCACAGATCTTAGCGTAAACGGATATTTGAAAAATAGCGGTACAATTTCTAACAGTGGACAAATTTCGGTAAACGGTACTTACGAGCATAATGCAGATGCAGCAGTAGCTGTTCCGATAGCTACTTGGAACACAGGTTCAACTTGTTTAATAACAGGTATTATTGCTTTGTCAGGTAATGGTACTGCTCCTGGTTATAATCAAAATTTCTATAACTTAACTTGGAATTGCCCAAATCAAACAGGTAGTTTCAACTTAGGAATGTTTAATAATACCATAAGTGGAAATTTAAGTATATTAAGTACAGGTAGTGGTTCTTCAGAAGTTGCACTAAGTGCTGCAGGTGCAGGTGCAGGTGCAGGAACTATAACTATATTGGGTGATGTTATTGTTAATGCTTCTTCAGCAACAAATGTATTAAGTGGTCATAGGTCGGGTTCTGTCGGTATTCAAACTTCATTAGCAGTAAATATTTCTGGAAATCTATCTATTACAAGTGGTGCATTCCGTATGTCTAATGGTAATGGTTTGCCAACAACTTGGAATGTTGCAGGTAACTTCAGTTTTGGCGCTGGAAACTTTAACAGTAATGCGAATGGTTCATTGCGTCTTACAAAATCAAGTGGTACTATAACATATTCAAAAACAGGTGGTACTTTTTCTGGAGGAATAATAGTGGTTGAAAATGCCGTTATATTAGATTGCGGAACAAGTCTTATGGATGGCTCTGTTGCATTTACTTTACCTAGTGGAGCTACTTTACAAACTGGCAATACTTCAGGTACATTAACGACAACTGGTACAAAAACATTAAGTGCCTCTGCAAATTATATATTTAATGGTACTTCAGCTCAAACATTACCTGCTGCAATTACAGCTGCCAATAACATGACAATAAATAATTCTGCTAATGTTACTCTAGGTGCCGCAACAGCTGTTACAGGTACTTTAACATTAACAAGTGGAGATTTAATTTTAGGTGCCAATAACTTAACTCTTACAAATGCTATTAGTGGAGCAAATTCTACTAATTACATCGTAACAAATGGTACAGGTTTATTAAGATATTTGTCATTAGGCAATACGGCAAGATTATTCCCTGTGGGTAATTCAACAACATCATATACACCTTTAACCATCACAAATACTGGAACAACCAATGATATTTCTGTTGGATCAAGCGCTACAATCACCAATGCAGTAACACTTCCTTCAAAAGTAGTTACTTTGCAGTGGACAGTTACACCAGGTGGTGCAGGAGCAGTTGTTAATGCAAACTTTATATGGAATGAAGCAAATAACGGAGCCTCATTTAGTAATACAAGTGCTGCAGAATTAGGTGTTTACACGGGTAGTGGACCTTATGTATTATATGACATAGGAACTTTATCAGGTAATAGTGCGTCCTATAATGGCATCAGTTTGGCAAATTCAGTAAATTACATGGTAATTGGTAATACGGGTAATGTATATTCATCGCCAATTGCTGCGTATGATGTAAGTACAGCAGCCAGTTATGGTACAAGTCCTTGGGTTGCATCAGCAACTGCAGCAAATGCAACCTCAACTGGTTTAACAAGAGGTTCTGGTGTTGGTGTTGGTGGAACTGCAGCAGCCAGAGCATGGGGTGGTACTACATGGAATAGTACTACAAGTGCTGCTGCAATAACAGCAAATCAAACAATTACTTTTACAACAAAATCGAATACGGGTTACGTTGCAAATTATAAAGCTCTAAGTCCAATTTCATATAGGACTTCAGCAACTGGGATAAGTGTTTTGGTACAATATTCTATAAATGGGTCAACATTTAATGACTTAACAACTTTCACTGGATTATCAACGTCATCTGCAGGATCTTCATTTTCTCCTATAGATTTAACTGGAATTAGTGGACTTCAAAATGTTTCTGCAGCAATAACAGTTACATTTAGATTTGTTCCTTATGGAGCATCAACTTCGTCCTCTACATTCTATATTTTTGATGTGGGTGTATCCACAGCAAGTGATTTGTCAGTTGTTGGTTCAATTGAGTGTGAAAAACCTATAGCACCTACATCAGTAAATACAACGGTTACCTATGATGGATCAGCTAAAACAGCAAGTGCAACAGTAGGAGCAAACACAACTGTAGACTGGTATGCTGCTGCAACTGGTGGTGCTGCTTTAAGTACAGGAACTACAATCTCACCTTCTCAAACAGCTGTGGGTATATACACTTATTATGCCGAAGCCAGAAATACAGTATGTGGTGCGGTTAGTGCAACTCGTACTGCTGTAACTTTAACTATAAATAAAATTACCCCAACCCTTACAATTAACAACAGTCCGCAAACGTATACTGGATCAGCTATTTCGGCTGCCGTAATTGGTTCAGTTGCTGGTACGGTTTCGAATGTGAAATATGATGGGTCAGCCACGGTGCCAACAAATGCGGGTACGTATGCTGTTACTGCCGACTTTGCTCCAACTGACAGCACAAATTATAGTAATTTAACTACTGCGAGTGCTGGTAATTTTGTGATTAACAAAGCATCTTCATCGATTACTGTTACCGGATCAACAAGCCTAATTTATACCGGTACGCCTCAAGGACCTAGCTTTACTGTTATCGGTTCAAGTGGTACGGTATCCTACAGCTATTCAGGTGTAAGCCCTACTGTTTATGGAACTAGTGCTAATGCGCCAACAAATGTAGGAAGTTATACCGTTACGGCTAGTGTTGCTGCTGATGCCAATTATTTAGCCGCAAGTTCTACACCTACCGCATTTGGAATTGAGTATCCTACTAATAATTGGACAGAAGCTATATCAACCAGTTGGAACACAGCCGGTAACTGGAGCTTATCTCACGTTCCATTAAGTACAGAAAATATTACCATTTCTACTGGTTCCCCTGTGTTAGATGTTAGTCATACAATTGATTCCGGAAGAACCTTAACCCTAAGCGGCACCGCTGCTTTAACCATCAACCCCAACGTGATCCTCACCATAGCCGGTTCGGCCGATTTTGGAGGAAAATCAGTTACACTTAAGTCAGATGCTTCGGGCACCGCGGCTATTGGACAAGTTAATACCCTAACTGGAGCCACCAACGTAACGGTAGAACGCTACGTTCCAGCCAAACGTGCTTGGCGCGCTTTGACTTCGCCACTCAAAGGAAATGCTAATAACAGTATTTTCTATAATTGGCAAAACAACGGATCAGTAACTTCGGGAATTGGAGTTGAATTGTGGGGGCCAAGTGGTTCAGGTTCAGCAGGTAATGGTTTGGCTACAGGACCGGCTGCTTCAATCAGACAATACACCACTTCAGGTTGGGCTGATATCACAAATACCCAAACTACGAACTTGTTCACCAGCTCGGGCAACAATGCCTATATGGTGTTTGTAACCGGAGGATATGGAAGTAACAATATTGGCAATGGTCAATCGGCAGCTACAACACTCAAAGCTACGGGTCAGTTAATTACAGGTACACAAACTGTTCCGGTGACCAGTACGCGCCACACTTTAGTTGCTAATCCATTTGCTAGTCCGTTAAGCCCAGCCGCAATTATGGCCGGGAATACCCAAGCCAATTTGTACACCAACATTTGGATGTGGGATCCAGCTATTAGCACTAATGGGGCTTATGTAAACTACGATGCAAGCATCAATAATGGAACTTTTTCAGATGATTCAGGTAGTTATACCTCATCTACGACAGCGATTCAAAGCGGGCAAGCCTTTTTTGTGCGCGCCGTATCAGGAACTGATAGCTTAACGCTTACCGAGACGATGAAATCAAGTTCAATTTCAAATACCTTTAGAAACAACAACAGCATTGCAGCTTCGGTGTTTCGCATTGGATTTGCCAAACAAATGGGTATTACTTGGATGCCATTGGATGGTGCTGTAGCAGCTTTTTATGATGCAGCAAATCCCGCAGTAGATCCTGCCGACGGAACCAAAATGGTGAATTCTGCCGAAAACATGGCCCTTGTGCGTGGAACCACTAATCTATCTATTGAACATTACCCATTAGTGAATGCTACTGATCAATTGAATGTCAAAATCTGGAACACCCAACAAGCGCGTTACAAACTCAAACTCAACACCGAAGAATTTACGATGGTAGGAGTAGAGGCTTGGTTGCAGGATTTATACACCGGAACCAGCCAACAACTGAACTTGGATGGCAGCGTGCAAGAGTATGAGTTTGATGTAGATCCAACCGTGTCGGCTAGTAGCGGAACTCGCTTTAGAATTGTGTTTACCAATACAGCATTGGCGGTGGATACACCAACCCAAGGACAGTTGAGTATTTATCCAAATCCGGCCACAGGAGGAAAAGTAACGGTTTCATTGCCAACCGGAAATTTTGAAGGCTGCAGCTACCAACTCATTAATGTGCTCGGCCAAGTGGTTCGTCAAGATCAAATTGAAAACAGAAATGGCTCCCAAGTTTCTATATCCACTGCGGGCTTGCCCAATTCGTGGTATGCTTTGCGTATCATCAAAGAGAATAGTGTAATGTACCAAGGTAAATTAATCATCAAAAACTAAGCGAGCCATGAAAACAATTTTAAATAGAGTAGTACTTGTACTTTTTATCTTGTGTATCAGCCACAGTAGTTATGCTTTTAAAGATTACAGCGAAGATGAACAACTCATGATGGGTGATTATTTAGAAAACGCAGCATCTAACGACAATCCCGATGCACCCGGCGGAGATCCTGGTGTAGCTCCCATAAACGATTACCTACCCATTTTACTCCTGGGCGCAATCGCGCTGGGCTTTGTCTATACTCGCAAACGCCAAACTAGTAAATCCTAATTCAAAGAGTCCCACTGCAAAGTGGGATTTTTTTTAAATAAAATGAATTATTGTGCGGGATAAACGAGTCACTTTTTGTAATAAGCGTCTATATTTATGGGTTGTACACGAGTAAAATAAATAGTACTAGGGTGTGCATTTAACCGTGCTGTTAAAAAGTAAAGTTTTTACAGAATTATTATTTTTTTTAAGTAAAAAAAACATATTTTCGCGTAATCGATTGCATTAAAATCGATTTCAACAAAATAATCTATTCGTTATGGGTAAAAATAGAGTTGTTATATTGATGTCTGCATTAGTCCTTATGGCTTGTATAAGTTCATGTAGTCCCCATAAAAATGTTCAAAAAACATCAGTTTTTCCTACCTGGGAAGGAATAACAGCAATTGAAAATCTGGTTAAAGAACCTGTTTTTGAGAGTAAATCATACTCAATACTCGATTTTGGTGCAGTGCCTAATGGGGTTTTTAATAACACAGAAATTATCAATAAAGCAATTATTAAATGTTCTGCTAATGGTGGAGGTACGCTTGTTTTTCCTGCAGGAAAGTATTTTACTGGTGCGATTCACTTGGACAACAATGTAAATGTGCAAATAGATGAGGGAGCAGAAATACTATTCTCTACCAATCCAGCTGATTATCCACTTGTGCATACCTCATTTGAGGGAACAGAACTCATGAATTATTCGCCCCTAATTTATGCCTACAATAAAACCAATGTAGCCATTACAGGCAAAGGAACACTAAACGGACAAGCCAACAATGACAATTGGTGGTCTTGGTGTGGGAAAGATGTTTACGGCTGGAAAAAAGGAATGCCTGTTCAAAATGTGAAAAAATTAATGGAAACAGCCGAGCAAGGCATGCCAGTTGCTGAGCGTATATTTGGCGACGGCTATTTTTTGAGACCTAATTTCATTGAATTTTTTGAGTGTACGAATGTGCTCGTTAAAGAAGTAAAGATTACAAATGCGCCATTTTGGATTATACACCCGATAAAGTCATCCAACATAATTGTAGACGGGGTTTACATTAAAAGTCATGGTCCAAATAATGATGGTTGCGATCCGGAATATTCCAAAAACGTGATAATTAGAAATTGTACCTTCGATACGGGTGACGATTGTATTGCCATTAAATCGGGGAGAGATGCCGACGGAAGACGCGTTGGCATTGCAAGCGAAAACATTTTGGTTCAGAGATGTAAAATGTTTGATGGACATGGGGGTGTTACCATAGGAAGCGAGGTTTCAGCAGGCGTAAGGAATGTTTATGTTGAAGACTGCGAAATGGATAGTCCCGAATTGGATCGAGCAATTCGATTAAAAACAAATACCAAAAGAGGCGGCGTATTAGAAAACATACATGTTCGAAATATTACAATTGGTAAAGTAAAAGAATCCGTTTTAGGAATTGATATGTTTTATTCGGTGCATGGAAACCAATCTGGGAATTATATTCCAGTAGTGCAAAACATTATTTTACAAAACATTCAAGTTAAAAATGGCGGAAAATATGGGATTCTAGCAAAAGGGCTACCGCAATCACCGATTAACAACATTATGTTTAAGAATGTAACCATTGAACAGGTTGAAACCCCTATATCAACCGATAACATTCAAAATTTACAATTTTACAACACCAAAATGAATGGGAAAACCATCCAAAATTAATTCTATACCAAACTAAATAACCAAACCACTTACTTATGATGCATGCAAATTTTAAAATTAGAAACAAATTCAGCTATAACGATTTAGTTGTATTTCTATTTCTAGTCGTATCTTCAATGAGTTTTGCTCAAAACAAAATCGAAGTTACAGGAACAATCACCGATGATACTGGCCAACCCATGGTAGGGGCTAATGTTCTTGAAAAAGGAACCAAAAATGCAATTAGTGCCGATTTAAATGGTAATTATAAAATAATTGTCCAGAGTGCAAAAAGCACATTAGTGTTTTCTTATATGGGATACGAAGATTTTTCGGTTCAAGTAGGGCAAAAAAAATCGTTTAATGTAATGCTTAAGGGGTCGGCTAATAAATTAGATGATGTGGTTGTAATTGGATACGGTTCGACATCTAAAAAGGATCTTACAGGTTCTGTAACCTCTGTTTCTGGTGATGATTTAAAAAAATTAGCTATATCAAATGTGGCTGAAGCTTTAACTGGTCGTGTTGCCGGATTGCAAGTAACTTCTACTGAAGGTGCACCTGATTCTGAGGTTAAAATCCGTGTTCGTGGTGGTGGCTCACTCACGCAAGATAGCTCGCCACTTTATATTGTAGATGGTTTTCCAGTAAATAACATTAGCGATATTTCTCCTTCGGATATTGAAAATATTTCCATTCTGAAAGATGCCTCTTCTACTGCAATTTATGGTGCTCGAGGCGCAAATGGTGTAATTATTATTACAACCAAAAAAGGCGGTAAAGAAGGAGGAAAGGTATCAGTTAGTTATAATTCCTACCTAGGTGCTAGAGTATTAGCCAATTCTATTGATGTATTGAGTCCAGTTGATTTTACCAAATGGCAATACGAATATGCTTTACTGAGAAGCAACCCAGCTTCATTTGAAACTATTTTTGGCCCTTGGCAGCCAAACTTAAACAGTGATGCAAAAGCTACAAATTGGCAAAAAGAGATCTTTGGTCGAATGGGGTTTGTTCAAAATCATGATTTAGGGATCAGAGGTGGAACAGATAAATTAAGTTATAATTTTAATTACACCCGCTATGATGAGAAAGCCATTATGTTGGGTTCTCAGTTTGAAAGAAATAATTTATCGTTGAACCTTAAAAGTAGTGCAAACGAAAAAGTAGATTTATCGTTTACTATGCGCTACTCTGAAACGCAAATTGATGGTGGTGGAACCAACGAACAAAATGAAATTTCATCATCAGATGCACGTTTAAGACACAGTGTTGGGTATTCTCCAATTCCATTGCCTGGAATTACTACAGATGATACAGACGAGGCTATTTCTAGTTACCTCATAAACCCATTTGTTACGATAGCCGATAATAATCGTTTACAAAAGCGTAAAAATTTCAATATGTTGGGTGCATTTTCTTGGGAAATTGTTGAAAACTTAAAATTCAAATCCGATTTTGGATTAGACAATTACAATTATATTGATAATCGTTTTTATGGTCGTTCAACCTATTATGTTGATAACATTCCTGCTGCCGAAAATCAAAGTTTAGCTGCCTTGATTATGAACGATCGAAAAGACATTAGATTTAGAAATGCAAATACATTAAATTACGATTTCAAAAATTATTTAGGTAAAAAGCACAAACTAAAAATACTAGTAGGAGAGGAGACCTTAAACTATAACAGTGCTACTGTTACGAGTACATTACATGGTTTTCCAAAGTTTTTTAGTTTTGAAGATGCTGTAAATTTATCGTCACAGGGAACGCCCGTGAATGTTGATAATTTTGTAAATCCTGAAGACAAATTATTGTCGTTTTTTGCTCGTGTAAACTACGACATCAATAACCGATATTTATTTACCGCCACCTATAGAGCGGATGGATCAAGTAAGTTTTTGGGTAACAATGTGTGGGGTTATTTCCCATCAGCTGCATTTGCATGGAAAGCATCAGAAGAAAGTTTTTTGAAAGATGTGTCTTGGGTCGATTTAGTGAAATTTAGACTTAGTTATGGTCAAGCGGGTAACAATAATATCCCAACAGGACAAACTTTACAAACATTTACTTCTAGTTCAACCGAATGGATAAACGGCATTACTAATTTTTGGTCTGCTTCCAAAATTTTAGCCAATCCTGACTTGAAATGGGAAACTACAATTACGCAAAATATAGGTTTAGATTATGAGCTATTCAAAGGCAAATTAAACGGAACCGTAGAGATTTATAAAAACATAACAAAAGATTTATTGGTAAAATTCCCTGTGCCAGGAACTGGATATGATTTTCAGTACCGAAACATGGGTGAAATTCAAAATACCGGTTTAGAAACTTCTTTTAATTATGCAGCCATTGAAAAGAAAAACTACGGATTAAATTTTTCATTTAATATTGGATTCAATAAAAACAGAATCAATTCATTAGGAATTTTAAGTGATTTTGGTGTAAACACAAACTGGGCTTCAACAGCAATTGGAAATGATTTTGTTGTTCGTGTAGGTGAACCAATTGGTTTAATGTACGGTTACGTGAGTGATGGTAGATATGAAGTTTCTGATTTTGCCTTCAACAACGGTACGTATGCTTTATTGCCTGGAGTTGCAAACGCTTCAACTATTGTAGGTACTGTAAGTCCTGGAACTATGAAGTTGAAAGACTTAAATGGTGATGGGATTGTAAATGTAAATGACCAACGAGTAATTGGAGATGCCAATCCAATTCATACAGGTGGATTCGTGATCAATGGAAATGTGTATGGTTTTGATGTATCTGCTGCCTTTAACTGGAGTTATGGCAATGATGTGTACAATGCAAACAAAATTGAATTCAACACATCTAACCCGAACAGTCAATTTCGAAATTTAACTACGCTTATGTCAGATGGTAATCGTTGGACTAATTTAGATCCTGCAACAGGAACTTTGGTAACCGATCCAGCAGCATTACAAAGCTTAAATGCAAATACAACTATGTGGTCGCCCTTTATGCAGCGTTATGTTTTCTCAGATTGGGCTGTAGAAGATGGTTCATTTATTCGTTTAAATACATTAACAGTTGGGTACTCGCTACCTAAATCAGTTATTACAAAGTTGGCAGTAACCAAATGTAGATTTTATGTTACGTCAAACAATGTATTTGTTCTTACAAACTACTCTGGCTTAGACCCTGAAGTATCTACTAGAAGAGCTACTCCGCTTACTCCGGGAGTAGATTATTCACCCTATCCTAGAAGTAGACAATTTGTTTTTGGCATAAATCTTAATTTTTAATTCGTAAACAATGAAAAAAATAGCTATAATCCTATCGATAATTTCTCTTCAATTCACTACGTCATGTAATGATTTAAGTGAAGATTACCTTAATGCACCAACAATTTCGACATTAGATGAATCAGTAATTTTTTCATCTCCTGATTTAGCCAAAGGCGCTGTAGATGGAATTAAAGTTCCATTTGCAGAAACCAATTCCTATAGAGGGCGATTTTTACCTTGGTATGGATTGAATACAGACGTAGAATGGTACAATTCATCTGAATCATTAACGGATGATAGACCTGATTTATGTGTATATGATGCAAAGACGGTTAATACACAAATGAATACAGCCAACAATGCTTGGGCTATGATGTATGCGGGAATTGAACGTGCCAATATTTGTATACGAGGCATTAGAACGTTTGGAAATCCTGAGATTGGCAATGAAATGGGTTACTTATTGGGTGAGTCCTTAACCTTACGTGCCGTTTATTATGCCGATTTATTAAAAACTTGGGGCGATGTTCCTGCACGTTTTGAGCCAATAAATAGCGAAACATTGTATTTGGCAAAATCAAACAGAGATATCATTTACAAACAAATTATTCAAGATCTTGCTGAAGCTGCAACTCTAGTTCCATGGCCAAATGGAAGCGTAGCTACATCAAATGTAGAAAGAATCAACAAGGCTTTTGTAAAAGGATTGCGCGCTAGATTGGCTTTGGCAGCCAGTGGTTTTCAACAATACCCTGACGGAATTAGAAGAAGTAATGATCCAGATTTATCGGTACAAAATATGTACACCTTAGCATTTAATGAATGCAATGATATCATTCAAAGCGGTTCAGCACAATTGGAACCCTCATTTGAAACCTTTTGGAGAAAATACAACCAAGAAAATATTGCAGCTGGTGGAGAATCGTTATGGGAAATACCTTTTTCTAGCGGGCGAGGTAGAATGCTGTTTACGTTTGCGGTACGCCACAATACAAACAATCAATTTCAGCAAAATGGTGCAAACAGAGGTGGCCAAGCCGGACCTTTGCCATTTGTGTTTTATGATTACGATCCAGCGGATACTCGCCGAAACGTAACTTGTGTGCCCTATCTTTTTGACAATGCAGTAAATGGAATTGCCAAACAAAAATTGAGCACATTTAGTAGATGGTTTTTTGGGAAATACCGTTATGAATGGATGAATCGTATTGTAGTTTCAACAAATGATGATGGTGTAAATAAAATTTACATGCGATATGCCGAGATTTTATTAATGGCTGCAGAAACGGCCAATGAATTAAATGGTCCTGCTGCTGCAGCGCCCTATTTAAAACAACTCAGAATGAGAGCGTTCCCAGCTAGTTTGCACACCGAAAAAGTAGATGCTTATGTTGATGCTATAAACAGTAAGACGGCTATGATGAATGCCATTATTAAAGAGCATGAATTTGAATTTACTGGTGAGATGGAAAGAAAACAAGCTCTGATTCGTTGGAATTTATTGAAGACGAAGTTGGATGAGGCGAAAGAAAAAATGGTTCGTTTACGTGATAGAACCGGAGAGTATGCGAATGTACCTAGTATTTTATACACAAAATTAAATACCGATAATGTATCCTTAATTATCTATGGACTAAATCCTGGAGAAACTGAAGATCAAACCGCCAATGGCTATACCTCAACTGCTTGGAATAGTTTGTTGGACACCAAAATTAATTCGTTGTACAGAGCAGGAGCAAATCCAGATAACAGACAGTTTTGGCCAATTTGGCAAGTCTTTTTAGATTCGAGCAACGGTTTGTTGGTAAACGATTATGGGTATTAATAAGCTTTAAAAACCAATTATTCAATAATCAATTAACCAATAATTGCACATGTATAGAATCACAAACAGATCTTTTTTTATTTGCTCTATGTTAGTGATGTCTGTCTTTTTGTTTGCTCAAAAACAAGACGGCACTTCCAACTTACGTATTTCATCAGCAACTAAATGGTCTGATAAAATGGCTCTTTCGATTATGCATCAACATAAGGAGGCCTATCAAATTGATGACCAAAAAGCACCCAAATGGGACTATGTACATGGATTAGTCCTATTGGCGTTTGAAAAACTATACAATCGTGACAATAATACCCAATACTATAATTACTTTAAAAAATATGCTGATACGCTCATTGATAGCAAAGGGGTGATTCAAACCTACAAATACGAGAATTTCAATATTGATATGATCAATGCCGGAAGGATTTTGTTTACCCTATACGCCGACACGAAAGATTCTCGCTACCTTACAGCTATGCAGTTACTAAGAAAACAACTCAGTGAACACCCCCGAACCAAAAGCGGCGGTTTTTGGCATAAAAAAGTATATCCAAATCAAATGTGGTTGGACGGCTTGTACATGGGTGAACCATTTTATGCACAATACAACACCACGTTTGAAAATGGAGATCATTTAGATGACATTGCTCATCAATTTGAGTTGATTGCCACTCAGGCAACTGATAAAAAAACAGGATTATTATACCACGGTTGGGATGAAAGCAAAGAAATGTTATGGGCTGACAAAACAACGGGTTGCTCGCCTAATTTTTGGTCAAGATCATTGGGTTGGTATATGATGGCCTTGGTTGATGTATTGGATTATTTTCCGAATGATCACCCAAAAAAGAAAATGCTCTTATCCAATTTTAACAAAGCAGCCAATAGCATCGTTCAATTCCAAGATAAATCAGGCTTGTGGTATCAGGTAACTGACAAAGGCAATCAGGAAGGAAATTATTTGGAATCTTCTGGAACTGCTATGTTTGTTTATGCTTTTGCTAAAGGGGCCAATAAGGGTTATTTGCCTAAAAAATTTAAAAAAATAGCCAATAAAGGGTTTAATGGATTGACATCCAAATTAATTAAAACAGATACCGATGGATACATCACGATTACCCAAGCCTGCGCCGTGGCAGGATTAGGTGGTAAGCCATATCGAGATGGCTCCTATTCCTATTATGTAAATGAAAGGCGAAAAGACAATGATCCCAAAGCTACAGGCCCTTTTATTTTGGCTGCATTAGAATTGAATAGATAGAAAAAAGTGTCAAAATGAAATTAAAGGCTTTATTCTTTTTTGCATTTCTATCAATTACTACCTACAGTCAAAAGAATGAAGCAACAATTTTAAATGAGGGGATCCATTCAGAACAGGATCAAAACAATTACACAAATCCTGTAATTGATAGCGATTTCTCAGACCCAGATGTTATTCGAGTTGGTAAAACCTATTACATGACTGCTTCGTCTTTTAATTGTGTCCCAGGATTACCTCTGCTTGAGTCAAAAGATTTAGTTAACTGGAAACTAATTAGTTATGCCATTCCTAAATTGATGCCTGAGGAAGTATATGACAAGCCACAGCACGGAAAGGGAGTTTGGGCGCCCTGTATTCGTTTCCATAACAATGCCTTTTATATTTTTTATGCTGATCCTGATTTTGGAATTTTTAGTGTAACAAGCAAAACAATAAATGGAATTTGGTCGAATCCAATACTAGTTAAACAAGGCAAAGGCTTGATTGATCCAACACCATTTTGGGATGAGGACGGTAAAGTATATTTAGTGTATGCCTTTGCAGGAAGCAGAGCTGGGATTAAAAGTAAACTAATGCTCTGCACCATGAATTCTGAAGGTTCCCTTGCAAATAATGACGATATCTTGCTGTTAGATGGCCATCAAGATGAGCCCACCGTTGAAGGACCTAAATTGTATAAAAAAAATAGTTTCTACTATATTTTTGCCCCTGCCGGAGGAGTTGCCACGGGTTGGCAAACGGTTTTGAGATCAACAAACATTTATGGTCCTTATGAAAAGAAAAAAGTACTAATTCAAGGGAATACAAATATCAATGGCCCTCACCAAGGTGCATGGGTGCAAACACAAACGGGTAGTGATTGGTTTATTCATTTTCAAGACAAAGGCGTAGTTGGAAGGGTGGTGCATTTACAACCGATGCATTGGAAAAATGATTGGCCAGTTATAGGAAATGATGCCGATCGTGATGGTATAGGAGAGCCCGTTACAACCTACACAAATCCAATAATTAACAAGCAAAAATCATTTGATTTTATCCAAAGTTCGGATGAGTTTAATTCAGTTCAATTGGGATTGCAATGGCAGTGGCATGCGAATCCAAAACTATACTATGGGTTTCCAACTAATTTGGGGTATTTTATGTTGAATTGCATTCCAAAGCCAAAAGAATACCACAATCTTTATGAGGTGCCTAATTTGCTTTTGCAAAAATTTCCATCGGCTCATTTTACAGCTACGGCCAAGCTTACTTTTATGCCTAATTTTGATAATGAAGAATCTGGATTGGTTGTTATGGGCACAGATTATTGTTTGTTGCGATTAAAGCAACGCAAGGGTAAATTGGCTTTGTCTCAACTCATTTGCAAAAACGCCGATCAAAAAAATACGGAAGAAGAAATGGGAAGTGTAGAACTATCGAATAATTCAGTTTATTTGAAAGTCTCAGTTGAAGAGAATGGGGTTTGTACCTTTTATTATAGTGAAGAAGGTACTAATTATATACGAATTGGTCTTCCTTTTCAAGCCAAAGAAGGGAAATGGATAGGGGCCAAATTGGGTTTTGTTGCCTTGCGCGAAGGGATTACAAACGATGCAGGCAACCTACAAATAGATTGGATTCGGTTTAATTAAGTAAAATTAATATGAAAAAATTTTCGTCAATACTTATTGCTTTTGTGTTTTTAGTTTCTTGCAAATCAGCTGCGCAAGACAAAAAAAATCCTGAAAAAGACATGCAAACCAAAACGCATAGTAAAGTAACCGATTGGAACAAATTTATTGTATCCAAAGATGATGCATGGTTTGGCACCGAAGAAGCACAAAAAATAGCTGATAATGTTTTGCTGTACCAACGAGATATTGGTGGTTGGCCAAAAAACATTCAAATGCAAAATAAATTGTCTGATGACGAGATTGATCAATTGATAAAATTAAAAAGTGATCCAATAGGCTGTACTGCTGACAATGGAGCAACATGTCAAGAAATGGTCTTTTTATCTAAAATTTACGGTCATTTTCCCGACTTGAAATATAAAAATGCATTTTTAAAAGGCTTATCGTATTTGCTTTCGTCGCAATATAAAAATGGGGGTTGGCCTCAATTTTTTCCGCTTAAAAAGGGGTATCCTACTCATATCACATTCAATGATGATTTGATGGTTAACATTCTTAAAATTTTAAAAGAAATTAAGGTAAATGCCAAGTTTAATTCAATTGAAATCCCGAATGATTTATATAATTATTCGGTTTTAGCTTTTGATAAAGGCATCAGTTGCATCATAGAAACACAATATGTTCAAAATGGTGTATTAACTGCTTGGTGTGCGCAACATGATGAATTCACTTTGAAGCCAGCAAACGCTAGAGCTTTTGAATTGGCATCCTTAAGCGGAATTGAATCGGCCAAAATTACACAATTACTCATGTCAATTGACAACCCTTCAGAAGCAGTAATTAAGTCGGTAGATGCAGCATATAATTGGTTTGAATCCACTAAAATTGTAGGGTACAAAATAGTAAGTGTTCCTATAGAATCAGATAAAACAGATAAAATGCTTGTGGAAAGTGCAGATGCTGAACCGATTTGGGCAAGATTTATGGAATTGGACACCAACAAACCCTTTTTTTGTGATAGAGACGGTATAAAAAAATATGCCATGTCAGAGATTGGATACGAAAGAAGAAACGGCTATAAGTGGTATGGAAGTGAGCCAAAAGCTGTATTAAAAAAATACAGTTCTTGGAAAGAAAAAGTATCGGCAAAGTAAATTTTTTTAGACTCCGCTGTTCATTAAAAATTTTGTTTTTAAAATGCAATCGATTACATTTGCTTAGTTAACGTATTCTATCATGAAGCAAAAGATAAAGTTTTTTATTGTTTTTTTCTTGTTCTCCGTAAAGTGCATGTTTGCACAAAATACAGATGTATGGGATTTTGGTGGAACCCAATTGGATCCTGCCAGTTTCAATAATCAATTAAATCAAACAATAATTAATTCCTGGTATCCAGTTAGCGTTGTTCCGGGTTCGTCTGGAGTAAATTTTCCAACCAGTTTTACAGCGGGTGTTTTGTCATGGGTTGGAAACAGTGGAGATAGATTAAGAACTACCAATACCAATTTATCTCGCTTTGATGCCAATGTAGCTAGTGTTACAAATTACAATGGTAGGGTATATTGCAACGGAACACCTGCTTTAACAGCGGGTAATCCAACCAATCGTTTTATGCGCATAACTTTAAACGAAGATGATGAACTAACCGTAGTAAGTAGAACCGATGCGTTGGGCACGTTAAGCTTTGTAAACGAAGGAAATCCAACATTACAATCAGATAATTTGCCAGTTACATTTGCTAGCGGCTCTGTTACGCAAGCAAAATTTGTAGCTAAAAATGCGGGTGTATTTAAAATCTATTCTATTGACGGTAAAGCCAGTTTTTACAGAATTACTAGAAAACCGGCGGTTTACACGGCGGTTTCTGGCAACATTGATTTATCTCAAGCTCCAGGAATTCCTAGTAATTACGCCATAGTTTTTACCAATGCTGCAGGTAAATCATGGACGGCAGTCATGAATTCAGACGGAACATATTTGGCTAATTTACCAATTGGCTATACCTATACCATTAGTATTTTGAATGCCAATGGTTATGTTATTTCAAATGGTTCAAATTTAAATTTAATCGATGTAACAACCCCTACATTTTCTCAGGATATCACAATTTTACAGGTTACTTTGTTTGCTGTTACAGGATCAATAAATGGATTGTCAAGTGCAATTTCAAATTTAAGTTTGTCTTATCTTCCTAACCCAAGTTCGAATTCAATTTATGTGCCTCAACCGGTAATTAATACTGCCAACTCTACTTATACGGTTCAACTTGAAGCAAATGTTCTTTATTCAATCCTTGCCAATGGGGTAAATGATTACCAATTAAATACAACTTCAATTACCATTCCAGCAGCGGCTTCATCAGCAGCACTTGATTTTTCACTAAAGCCCGTATATCCTGTGACTATCACGCCAACTGGTTTAACAACAACACAAGCCAATAGTTTGGTGTTGACTTTTACGAATTTAAACGAAACCAACTACATCTACACATTTCCATTTAGTTCAAGCATACAGTTAAGAAATGGAACGTATTCAATTACCGCAAATGGATTAGATAATTATCCGGTATCATTAGCATTAACTTCTAATTTAGTTGTGAATAATGCAGCTGCAAACAAAGCACTCACTTTTCAGCCTGTTACAAATTGGTCATTTGATGACAAAGTAATCACGGCCTCAACACCCTCCTATAAAGGACTTCTATTTTCAGGAAATATTTACAATGCAATTAGCCAAGGACATTTAGTAGGTCAGCCAGCTAGCACAGTTCAAATACCTGTAAATCCGGGGGATAAAATTACGTTGACCTATTATTTTGCAGCCAATTTCACTATTGATGGCGGATTGCCAATTACAACAATAAATTCTACTGGAACTACATCAATTACAGATATAATAGAATACACCTATCCCGGAGTAAGTGCCGGTTTCATTACATTAAACATGAATTCCATTACCTATTTTACTGAAATAAAAATCGGAGGAAGCATTCCGTATAGCCCAATCATTACGGTTGGAGTAGGAAAAGACTACCAAACCATTAACGAGGCTTTGAGCGCGATATCCAACATGCTTAGAAACAGTACCGATCGAGTTACGGTAATGATTGACCCCGGTAATTATGAGGAAATGTTGGTCATTAACCAACCTTCAATAACCTTAAAAAATGCTTCATTAACACCGAGTATTGCCTTGTTAAACAAAGGTTTAAGTATCGATGCTAATGCTGTTCGAATTACATCCTATTATGGACACGGATATAATTACTACAGTATGGGAGCAGACCAAAAGTGGAATCAAGAAATATTGAATGTAAATATTGCTAATGGATATCCTTCAAGTCAAAACAATGGAAGTGGAACCAATAATTCCTACTGGAATGCTACTGTAGTAGTAGGTGCCAATGACTTTATTGTTGATGGCATCATTTTAGAAAATTCATTTAATCAATACATTTCAACCAAAGAATCGCAAGATGTTGTAGTTGCTTGGTCGATGGGAAGTCCGGGAGTGAGACCTACAAATGCGGGTAATTTGACTGTTCAAAATAAAAGTTTTGTAGAGCGTGCAGCTGCTATTGCAATTAAAAATAACGTACAGCGCGTAATTCTTAACAAATGTAGAATTGTAGGTAGACAAGATTCCTTTTTTGGTGGAACAGGCGCCCGTGTAGCCATATACAAAGGCGATATTATGGGTGCAGTTGACTATATATTTGGTGGGATGAATGCAGTATTCTATCAATCAAAATTGAGTATGAATATAAGTGATGCATCAAACGATACTTCATATATTACCGCTGCGCAACAATCATCAGGAAGAGGATACTTAATGTATGCATGTACAATATCATCTGCTGAACCTGGAATAGAATCGGCATCACTTTATCGAGCTAAACCGGGTTATTTTGGTAGACCATGGCTAGCTAACACTAGTGAGGTTGTTTTTTATAACACTACAATAGAAACGTCAAATGCTCCATTGTATGTTGGGCAATCTTTAATACAACCGTTGGGTTGGTTAAATACCCTAGGTGGAACTTCTCCTTTTATGTGTGAATATGGCACTGTAGAAAATTCAGGAGTAAACAATGTACCACAACGAGCCACTTGGTCCACGCAGTTGAGTACGCCGGTATTAACCGATGGTACTCCCATTACCACATTCAATTTTACAAAAGGAACCGATAATTGGGACCCGTTTCCAACATTAATAGCAAATGACGCCTTGGGAGTTGATTCAATTGATGAGGTGAAGAGGATATTTGTATATAGTTTTGAATCTACTCTATACATCACGAATGTAACAATCGATACAAAGGTTAGTATTTACGCAACTGATGGACGTCTTGTTCAGTCTTTTGATGTTACTAATGATACTAAAGTAAATCTAAAGCCAGGTCTTTGGATTGTGAAAACACAATCTGATTTGGGAGAAAAAGCAATTAAGATAGTTATAAAATAAAACCTAAACCCTCATAGTATTGTAATCATGAAAAATTCTTTAACCTACTTATTCTTACTAGTTGTTTCTAGTCTATTTGCACAAAATTATTACATGGCAACTCCGCAAGGATATGGTGCTTTAGCAACTGGGGCGGTAAATGCTACACCAGTTGTAGTTACCAACTTTACTCAACTTAAAGCGGCGCTACCCAGTACCTCAACCAATAAATTTGTGATTATTAGTGGTGTAATTGACTGTACATATTGGAGTGTAACCATGAATAATGTAACCATACTGGGTTTACCTGGTGCTAGACTAAGAAATCTTCAGATTACCCCAGGAAATTCAACCACTTCAGCAAACAATTCTGGGATTATAAATATTAAGCCAGGCTCAAATAATATTATAATTAGAAATGTAATTTTTGAAGGTCCAGGAGCTTATGATGTAGATGGGAGAGATAATCTAACGAATGAAGGCAGAAATGTTTGGGTTGATCATTGTGAGTTTCAGGATGGCATTGATGGTAATTTTGACAACAAAGGATTGGCAGATAATATTACAGTATCTTGGTGTAAATTCACCTATTTAAAGCCTGCTGTACCCGGAGGATCTGGGGGTTCAAATGACCATAGATTTTCCAACTTAATTGGTTCGGCAGCTAATGATTTTCCTGCAGATGGCCATTACAGCATCACCTTTCAAAACTGCTTTTGGGCTGCAGGATGTAAAGAAAGAATGCCGCGAGCAAGAAACGCTAATTTGCATTTGTTGAATTGTTATTACAATGTAGGAGTATCAGGTTCAAGAGCAATTGGTTTAGGTGGCGGAAGTAATAATACCACTTGTTATGTAGAGAAATGTCATTTTGCAAATATATCTAGTGTTTACACCAGCTACATAAGTTCTGATGGAGGTACTGTTGCAATTAATTATTCAAATAATTTTGCAAACTATAACAATATAGGTACTGTTCCTGTTCCTACTTATGTGACAACGCCAATGCCTGTGGCTAGTGTGGCTAGTTACCTCACAGATGCTACTTGTGGCGCAGGAGCAACTTTACAAGTAACTACTGCCGGTGTTGTTTCTCCAAACAATTGTGCGTTTTTAGGTGTAAATGATGTGGTTAATTCGGTTAAGAAATATTCACTTTCCATGAATGAAAATTTGTTGGCGTTGAATTTTATTAACACTATTCCAAATGAAGTTAATTATAAAATATATTCAATAAATGGAATGCTATTAAAATCAGCTTGTTGTGAAAGAATTGATGCAACTAATTCCCTTGATATAAATGTAGATGATTTTTCAAAAGGCGCATACATCATTCATTTTGGTTTTGGAGAAAATACCTACACTGAAAAGTTTATAAAGTAATGGTTTAACCCATTTAAGAGATACTTAAAAATAAACTATTTTGTATATTTTTTTGTTATATAAAAAATATTACTAAATTTACGCAATCGATTACATTAAATAAAATTAAACAAAAACATTATGAAAAAACAATTACTCTTTATTATCTCAACTGTTTTACTAACAGTTTCATTTTCTAACGCACAATTAAAAGTTTGGGACTTCGGAAACAATCTTGGTGGTTTTTGGCCTGCAAGTTCAGGTATAGGTAATGCTGAAATTGTGGTAGATGGCTTGGGATTATTTCCTATTGCAACTAACACTAATTTTGGTGCTATAAACAATAATAATGCATCTTTCCCTGATGGTTATACGGCTACACAACGTTTCCAAATGAATGGTGGAGGTGGAGGAGTTGCAGGTAATTTATTGCCAACGCAACGTTATTTGTATTTTACAGTTGATGGTGCTTGTACAGTTACAGTATGGTTTAAAACGGGTTCAAATGGTAGCTCTAGAACTGTGTTGTGTACAAACGGAACTACTTTGTTAGGTTCTGGTACAGCAAACAATGGTACAAACGGTGATTTTGTAATTTTTACTGCAACTGTATCTGCTGCTGATGCTGCAGTTGGAAAAATTTATATCTATGGTGATACAACTGCAAATAATCTCTACAAAGTTGAGGTTGCCGGAGCCAATATTACTACTCCATCGCTTTCATCTCAAGATTTTAATTCAGATATCGTAAATATTAATGCTATCGGAAAACAAGTTTCTGTTTCAAACGTGAAATCAGATTCTAAAATTGAAGTATTCAACATGTTGGGTGCTTTGGTTAAATCGGTAAATACCTCTACTGACATCAACATTGATTTAGAAACTTCTGGTTTTTATATCGTAAACGTAACTTCAAAAGAAGGTAAAAAATCGACCAAAATTTCAATTAATTAGTTCTTATTTTATCCCTTGAATAGCCAGTAATTGTATAATTCTGGCTATTTTTTTTCTTATCTAATTCTTTTCTCTGATTTTTAGTATTGTTAATTAGGTGCCTAGTAAAATTTTCAAAAGTCATTGTTGAATTCTGTTGTTTATAAATTAAAATCAAATAAAATGAAGTTTAAATTTTCAATCTTTTTTGCTTTATTTACTTTTTTCACTGCTCATTCCCAATTCAGTAGAATTCACTACATACCTCCAATTACTTCTGCTACAAATAGTGGAATGGCTCCCGGTGAACAATATCTATATTTATCAACACCAAATACAACTGCTGTTACAGCAACAATCACCCCGATTGGTGGAGTTCCTTTTAATGTAACATTAACTAATGCTACCCCAATAGAATATGCTATAAATACCACAACGTCAGGAACAACGGGTAGAGATTCTCAGTTATTTACCCCAAACACGACCATAGGTAAGTTATCAAACAAAGGATATTTAATAGAAGCTACAGATTTAATTTATGCAAATGTTAGGGTAACTTCAAACAATGGTTCACAAGCCGGCGGACTTGTTGCTAAAGGAACAAGTGCCATGGGGAAAACCTTTAGAATTGGTGGTATGCTCAACAAATGGAACCCCTTAAATAATAATCATAATTCCCTTTTAAATTTCGCTTCAATTATGGCAACAGAGAACAATACTCTTGTTACCATAACATTAAGCGATCCCCTAGCAATTGGCACTCCAATGACCAATGGTGTAATATACACCGGGCCAATTACAGTAACCTTAAACAAAAATGAAAGCTATGTTTTTTCGTTTGAAAATACGCCAACGCTTTTCAGAAGTAGTTATATGCACGGTGGATTAATTGAGTCTGATAAGAATGTTGTGGTAAATTCAGGTTCTTTTGGAGGAAATAGTTATACACCTGGAGTAACTGGCGATAACAGTACAGGAGATTACAGAGGTAAAGATTACGGATTTGATCAAATTGTACCTTTAGAAAAAACTGGAAAGGAATATATTTTTGTTAAAGGCTTAGGAAGTAATGCTTTGGAGCGTGTCATGGTAATTGCACATACAAATGGCACACAAATATTCAAAAACGGGAGTGCAACACCTTCTGCAACTCTAAATGCGGGACAATACTTTGTCTATGACGGAAGTGATTTTGTAAATGGAAATTTATATGTTACGTCAACCGAAAATGTATTTTGTTATCAAGCAGTGGGAGGAAATACAGATCTTGGAAATCAAAATATGTTTTTTGTACCACCAATAAATTGTTCTACACCAAGTGTTGTTGACAACATTCCATTAATTCAAAAAATTGGTTCTCAAACCTTTTCTGGGAATGTAAATATTGTAACTGTTGCAGGCTCAGTTGTCCGTGTTAATAACGTGACAGTTACTGCTACTCCTGTTCCAGTTATTGGTCCTACTACAACCTCTTTTGTCCGCTATACCTTAACAGGAAGAACGGGTAATATTAAAGTTTCTTCTACCAATCAAGTGTATGTTTCTTATTTTGGTAATGATAGTAATGCAACTTATGGAAGTTATTACTCAGGATTTGACACCAAACCAGTAATTAATTATTCTTATTCTACTACCTCAACTGCTACTTGCATACCCAATATTATTTTAAGTTTAACGCCTATAGCATTAACAGACTCCTACGCTTGGTATTTTAACGGAAGCACAACACCAATACCCGGCCAAACCTCAAACTCGTATACGCCCACCCAACCTGGATACTATCAAGCTACTAGACAAAATGCAGCAGGTTGTGCAGCAATTTCATCGGATTTAATTCCGGTAAGTGAATGCCCTAGCAACATTGATAATGATTTGGCTACAGATAATTTGGATATTGACGACGATAATGATGGGATTACAAATTGCACCGAATCCTATGGCAATCAATCGGTAAACACTTCAAATATAGCTGCCGGAACACTTTCAGTTGGCAGTTACAACAATTCATTTACGGGTGCTGTTACTACTTCTGCTTTGGCAAGTCCAACTCCACTTGTAGGAAATTCAGATGGAAGTTTTATCACTAGTATTCCTGCAGGAAATGCGAATTGGGTTACCTACAAAATGAATTTTGCTCAACCTGTATCCCTTAATCTAGAATATATCGCAACCGCAGCAGCATCTGATTTAGTCAACTCAAAATCGGAGTACATTGTAACATCAGATACAAACAAAAACATTACAGTTTTAAATCCTACCAATCAACTCCTTATTGATACCAATTATGATGGCGTTTTTGAAAGTGGGGTAACCGAATTCACTTCATTTGATATACGATTTAGATTAAACAATGTAGCTCCGTTGGCAGCTGGAACAGGGACATTTAAATTTTTGACCTACTTAACCAACACTTTCAGTA
>JBJOOG010000017.1:0-10019 GCA_046051465.1 Bacteroidota bacterium
TCTAATTGTCCTGCTTCGACGAGTTCTTCAACCTCAGCCACCGTAATTTTTGCGGCGCCACACATACTCGGATTAAAATTACGGGCTGTACCTTTAAAAATTAGATTGCCCGCTGTATCGCCTTTCCAGGCTTTTACTATAGCAAAATCGGCTTTGAAGGCGTGTTCCATCACGTGCATTTTCCCGTTAAATTCTCGGGTTTCTTTGCCTTCGGCTACTTCAGTTCCGTAACCTGCTGGGGTAAAAAAAGCAGGAATTCCAGCTTGTGCTGCTCGGCATCTTTCGGCCAATGTGCCTTGAGGAATCAACTCTACTTCGAGTTCTCCCGAGAGCATTTGTCGTTCAAATTCGGCATTTTCACCCACATAAGACGAAATCATTTTTTTGATTTGTTTGTGTTGCAAAAGCAAGCCCAGCCCAAAATCATCAACTCCTGCATTGTTTGATACACAGGTGAGCCCGTTTACTTTTTTGGCAACCAACTCGGCAATGCTGTTTTCGGGTATGCCACAAAGTCCAAATCCGCCAATGAGCAGGGTCATGTTGTTTTCAATTCCGTGAAGTGCCTCTTGTACAGTAGCGACTTTTTTATTGATCATATTCGTAAAAATTATAATCCGATTTCTTGGGTGTCTTGCTCGGCAGGTACCGTATCTTGAACCGGTGGAGCCCAACAATCTACTTTTATTGATAAACCGGCCGGACGTTCAAAATCAATTTTGGATACCGTTAAGCTTTCATCGGCGTAACATTTTTTCATGAAAATGGCCCAAATGGGTAAGGCCGCTGTAGCTCCTTGACCGTAAGTAATTCCTTTAAAACGTGCCGATCGGTCTTCACAGCCTACCCAAACTCCGGTAGCTAAATTGGGTACCATGCCCATAAACCAGCCGTCGGATTGGTTTTGCGTGGTTCCCGTTTTTCCGGCAATCGGGTTGGTAAACACATACGGATATCCTGTTACGCGGTTGTAACCGTGACCACCACCTTGGGTACGTAGTCGGGCGCCCGATCCACCTTCGGTTACTCCTTCTAGTAATTTAATTACGGCAAAGGCAATGTCTTTGTTGAGCACATCGTGCGATTCGGTGCTTGGTTCGTAGATCACAACGCCATTTTTGTCTTCGATGCGGGTGATGAATTGCGGTTTGATATACACCCCTTCGTTGGCAAAAGTACTGTAGGCAGCCACCATATCTTGAACCGTAATTTCAACTGCACCTAAGGCAATCGCCGGTTGTGCTGGAATATCCGAATTAACACCCAATTTATGTGTTAATTCTACTACCGCTTCAGGGCCCACTTTGTCAATTAATTTAGCCGATACGGTATTAATCGACATCGCTAAGGCTTTTTTCAGGGTTATCATGCCTCGGTATTCGTTGTCAGAATTACGGGGTTCCCAATCTTCGGTTACGTTGTGTCGGCCTTTGTGAATCATAAACGGGCTGTCGATGATGGAATCACAGGGCGACATATTGAGTTGTTCAATCGCCGTGGCATACACAAAAGGTTTAAAAGTAGATCCCACTTGACGGGCCCCTTGTCCCACGTGATCATACTGAAAATACTTGTAGTTGATTCCACCCACCCACACTTTTATGTGTCCGGTGTTGGGTTCCATGGCCATCATACCGGTTTGCAAGAAACTTTTGTAATAACGAATGGAATCCAAAGGTGTCATTACGGTATCGCGTTCGCCTTTCCAGGTAAACACTTTCATTTTGGTTTTTATGGAAAACGATTTAATGATGTCTTCCTCTGATTTATCCAAAGCACTCATTTCTCGCCAACGCTCAGAGCCACGCATCGCTTTGTCCATTAACTTTTTGGTTTCGGCGTCTGAAATGTTGACAAAAGGCGCATTTTTATTTTCCTTTTGTTGAATATCCAACTCTGCTTGAAGGTTGGGCAAATGCTGTTGCACGGCTTCCTCTGCATACGTTTGCATGCGCGAATCAATCGTGGTATAAATCTTGAGTCCATCCTTGTACATGTCGTATTCGGTGCCGTCTGATTTTTTGTTTTCTTTTACCCAGTTTTTCATGAAATCACGCAAATATTCTCGGAAATAAGTCCCAATTCCGTCGGTGTGGCTTTCGGGCTGAAAATGAAGTACAATGGGCTCTTTTTCTAGTGCTTCTTTTTGGTTTTCGGGTAAGAAATTATTTTTTACCATCTGACCCAATACCACATTGCGACGTGCTGTTACTTTTTCGATGCGGCGAACCGGATTAAACAACGACGGATTTTTAAGCATACCCACCAACATGGCACTTTCGGTAATGGTTAAGTCACGTGGTTCTTTTCCAAAATACACCTTGGCTGCAGATCGAATGCCCACGGCGGTATTCACAAAATCGGCCTTGTTGAAATACATGGCAATGATTTCGTTTTTGGTGTATTGGCGCTCCAATCGGATGGCAATGATCCATTCTTTGGCTTTTTGAATGATACGCAAAGGCAAAAATCGAGAGCCCTCACCGTGAAACAACAACTTGGCCAATTGCTGTGTAAGGGTACTGGCTCCTCCGCTGGTTCCCAAACTGAGTACAGCACGCATGGTTCCGCGGCCGTCAATACCAGAATGCTCGTAAAAACGCTCGTCTTCGGTTGCAACTAATGCATTTACCAAGTGCTTCGGCAAATCAGCGTACTTAATGGGCGTACGGTTTTCGTTGTAGAATTTTCCTATCGTAGCGCCATCGGCAGCAATAATTTCGGTAGCCAAATTGGAATCTGGGTTTTCTAGATCTTCAAACGAAGGCATCGATCCAAAAAGCCCCCAAGAGGCAAAGAGAAAAAACAAGGTTAATCCGCCCAAAAAATAAAAGAAGATCTTCCAAAAACGTTTTTTGTAATAGGTTAAGTCGTGTTCTTGATTAAGATTAAACGAAAATGCCATATTTAATTTGTTTTTTCAATTCTAAATCCTACGTCAGTAATTCCAGGAAGTTCGGTTACTCCGGGTATTTTACCCGTTTGTCGCACCGCTTGTTGAATACTCACTTTGTAAATGCCTTTTTGAGCCGTTAGATTTTGCTTATAGGCCAGTTTACTTTCTTTTACATCGGTAAATCCATCGCCAAGTAAACTTCCATCTGGATTGGCCATGGCGTATTCTAACGTATCAACTAGTGTAACTTTATTGGGTTGTTCCAGTTTGACAATCAAAAAAATGTTGTTAAACGGATAATCATTGTTGTCCCGCAACGAAAGGAACATATTGTATTTTTTGTTTGCTTCTAAAACTGGTACTTCAAAGGAAACAAGGCTGTCTTGATGCCAAGCACTGCCTACATCTTTGTACTCGTCAAATACACGGTTTTTATCGCAGGAAACCAATAACAAGGCAGCTGCAATAATCGCTACACTACTGCTTATTTTCATTGCGGTTGTTCGGGGTAATTTTAGGTTGATTGGGGCGCGGACGGTTTGGATTATTGGGTCTGGCGTTGTTGGATGTAGCCACACTGCCTTCTCCGTTGGGTCGGCGTTTTTTGTTGTTCTTTTTCTTTCTTTTGGGTTGATCAAAACGCGTAAGGCTTTCTTGTCCCATGGCGTTGTTGAAATCTTTTTCGGGTTCAGTGGTAACCTCTAAGGCGTAATCTTCAAGCGAAGACACTTTGTTTTTCAACTTGTTTTCGGCCAAAATTTCTTTTACCTGCTCGATTTTTAATACGTGCCAATTGGCAAAATTATCGGTGTAGGCAAACCACATGAGGCCTTTAAAAATATCTTGTTTTTGGCAAACGGCAGTCCCTTTTTCGGTCTGTAATTTGGTGTCAAAATCAGGAAAGCCTTGCAAAGCATCCAAATAAGTATCGAGTTCATAGTTCAAACAACACTTCAATTTGCCACATTGACCGGCTAATTTTTGTGGGTTGAGAGACAACTGTTGGTAACGCGCCGCCGAGGTGTTTACACTTCTAAAATCGGTAAGCCAAGTAGAGCAACACAATTCGCGTCCGCACGAACCAATGCCGCCCAAACGAGAAGCTTCTTGGCGAAACCCAACTTGTTTCATCTCAATGCGTGTACTAAAATCTTTGGCAAAATCTTTAATCAGTTGACGGAAATCAACCCGATCATTGGCCGTGTAGTAAAACGTTGCTTTGGAACCGTCGCCTTGGAATTCAATATCCGATATTTTCATTTCCAATTTTTGAGCAATGGCCAATTCGCGGGCACGCACTTTCATTCCTTCCTCTTTGTCACGCGCCGCCGACCAAATGTCGATGTCTTTTTGCGAGGCTTTGCGGTAAATTTTGGCTATATCGGGGCTAGTAACGGCTACTCCTTTTTTCTTCATTTGAATTTTCACCAATTCACCCGTAAGGGTTACAATGCCTATGTCGTGTCCGGGAGAGGCCTCGGTAGCCACAATATCGCCAATGCTTAAACTCAGTTTTTCGGTGTTGCGGTAAAATTCTTTGCGGCCATTTTTAAAACGTACTTCTACGCAGTCAAAAGGGGCTTCTCCATTGGGCAAACTCATGTTGGCCAACCAATCAAACACCGTCAATTTGTTGCAGCTATCGGTGCCGCAAGTCCCATTATTTTTACACCCTTTGGGCGCACCGCCCGTCGAGGTTGAACAACTTGTACATGCCATAATTTATATCTGGTATCGCTACTGGAGCGATTTCTATCCGTAAAACGATTTGCCCGTAAAGATAGTATTTAACTTTTAAAGTTTCAACAGCTTCTTTTGCTGTCTTACCACCCTTTTTTTAGTAAAAAAAGTCGCGCCAAACGCGCTTTTCAAGCCATTTTACAGACTATTCTTGGGGCAAAATTTTATACACTTTATCCGATAATCGCAAACGAAAAGGCACCTCAAACGTTACCTTGTCGCCAGATTTGGCCATGGTATTTTCTTGGCCATTTACCACCATTTTTTCGAGAATCACTTTTTGATTTCCGGTGGTTGGTCCTGAAATTAGTAAGGTTTCTCCGCTTTGGAGTTCCTGGTTTTCTAATTCAAAAAGGCCTATTTGGGCTTTTACGTAGTAATGGGAAATTTTGCCCAACAAGAGCTTTTTCTCACGCAGTTTTGGATTTATTTTATGTCGAATATCGGTAGACTCTTGGGCTTTTGCCAGAGGCGTATCCGATAAAATCCCGGAGTGCTTATAGGTTAATTTCTCTGACTTTCCTTTGCGAAACACCTTATTGCCCACCTGTTTGCCTCGGCGCAATTTTACTTGTTCGGCCAAAGGCAAATGCGTGATGTCTAAACACTCTTGAGAACAACAATTTTCCATGGCCGCTTGGCAATCGTCGCATTGAATAAACAACAAATGACAGCCGTCGTTCAAGCAATTGGTGTGGTTGTCGCAAGGCTTTCCGCATTGGTGGCATTGCGAGACGATGTCATCGGTGATGCGTTCGCCCAAGCGGTGGTCAAAGACAAAGTTTTTTCCGATGAACTTGCTTTCAAGGCCTTCTTCTTTGATTTGCTTGGCATAATTGATGATTCCACCTTCAAGTTGATACACGTTTTTAAATCCTTGGTGTTTAAAGTAGGCCGACGCTTTTTCGCAGCGAATGCCTCCGGTGCAATACATCACCAAATTTTTATCTTCTTTGTGCGCTTTGAGTTGTTGGTTGATGATGGGCAAACTTTCGCGAAAGGTTTCCACATCGGGGGTGATGGCGCCTTTAAAATGGCCAATTTCACTTTCGTAATGATTCCTAAAATCGACCACAATGGTGTTGGGATCGTCTAATATCTGATTGAATTCGTTGGCTTTTAAATGCACGCCAATGTTGGTTACATCAAAGGTTTCATCGTTTAATCCGTCGGCTACAATTTTGTCACGCACTTTGATGGTGAGTTTCAAAAACGAATGGTCGTCGTGCTCTACAGCCACATTCAAGCGGATGTTCTGCATAAAAGAATAGGCCTCAAGCGTGTCTCTAAATGCTTCCATCTGTTCGGCGGGTAGGCTCATTTGTGCGTTAATGCCTTCGTGGGCTACGTAGATTCGGCCTAAGGCGTCAAGTTTGTTCCATTCAAGAAACAAATCGTCTCGAAATTTTTTGGGATCTTCAATTTTGGCATACGCATAGAAAGACAACGTGAGTCGTTGTTTACCGGCTTGGTCAATGAGTTCGGCTCTTTCTTCTGCGCTTAAGGTGTTGTACAGTTGCATGCTATAAACGGTTTAAGTGAGAAAAATAAAGGGCAAAAATAAGGGATTTATCGAGACTTCAAACCCCCAAATTCCAGTCATGCTATCCTTACACGAAATTTTGAATTTGATAAGTAGAGAATTGTTATTTTAGCTGAAATTTTGAAAAATCTAACACGCTCATGAAACCAACTATTTATCGCTTACTATCGCTGCTTTTCTTGCTTTCCTCTGCCCTATGGACGGCTTGTAAAAAAGAAGCTGCTCCCGAAAAAAGTGTGGCCATGCAAGCCCCCTTTGTAACCGTCGAAGCTGCAGATGTGCCCATCTATTCTGAATACGCTGCACAAACTACAGGAGATATCGACTTGGATTTGGTCTCTCGCGTAGACGGAACCCTCACCGGCATCCATTTTAAAGACGGTCAATTTGTAAAAAAAGGGCAGCTTTTATATACCATTGATCCCTTGCCTTTTGAAACACAAGTGGAGCAAGTGCGGGGCCAAGTTGCCATGGCGCAAAGCCGATTGGCCAATGCCCAAGAAGAACTCAACCGCATCAAACCGTTGGCCGAAATGAATGCCGTGAGTAAACGCGAACTCGACGCCGCCACTGCCGATTTAGACGCGGCCAAGGCCAATTATAAAAGTGCCAAAGCCAGTTTACAAAACCAACAATTAGAAAAAAGTTACTGCCAAATAAAGGCGCCAATGGATGGAATAATTGGCATCAGTAAAGTGAATTTGGGCGATTACATCAACCGCATGGGCGCAACTTCCAAGCTCAATACCTTGTCTAAATTGGATGTGGTGAGTGCCAAATTTACGGTGAGTGAAACCCAATACTTGCAACATTTAAAAGCACTCAAAGCAGGAGATAAAAATGCCTTTGACCAAGTAGAGCTTGTTTTGTCTGATGGTTCGGTTCATCCCTACAAAGGCAAATTAGACTACGCCGACAACCGCATCGATCCGTCAACCGGAACCATGACCATCAAAGCCGGTTTTCCCAACCCCGACAACACCTTGCGTTCGGGCCAATTTTGTAAAGTGCGCTTTGCTTCGCATACCGAAAAAAATGCCCTAGTGGTGCCTCAAAAAGCGGTAACCGAAATGCAAGGGATTTTTCAAGTAAATACACTTAACGACAAGAACGTACTCGATGTAAAAATTGTAGAAGTGGGTTCAAAAGTGGGCGAAAATTGGGTGATTACCAAAGGACTCAAACCAGGTGATCGCGTGGCCGTTATTGGCAACCAATTTTTGCAGCCGGGCGTGCCTGTAGTTCCAGTTCCGTATGTGGCTGAACCTTTGACCAAATCAACTCAAGCGAACTAAGTATGGATAATTTTTTTGTTAGACGGCCCATTGTAGCCATTGTCTTGTCGCTGTTTATCGTGATTATTGGTGGCTTGGCCATCACCTCGACTCCGGTATCGCAGTACCCCGAAATTGCGCCTCCAGTTATTCAGATTCAAACCAATTACCGCGGGGCCAATGCCCTCAATGTGGAGCAAGCTGTGGCTACGCCCATTGAGCAAAAGGTAAACGGCGTAGAAAACATGTTGTACATGCAATCGACCAATTCGGGCGACGGAAACATGTCGTTGTCGGTTACGTTTGACATGGGCACCGATTTGGACAAAGCCACCATGCTTACCCAAAATCGGGTTTTGCAAGCCACCTCAACCCTACCGATAGACGTAAAAAATACCGGGGTAACCACTAAAAAATCCTTGGCCATGCCCTTGTTGCTGGTTTCTTTGTATTCGCCCAACAACACCTACGACAACAACTTTTTGTCCAATTATGCCAGCATCAATTTGGTAGATGCGTTATCGCGTATCAAAGGGGTGGGCGAAGTTTCCTTGTTTGGTGGCAGCAATTATGCCATGCGCATTTGGACCAAGCCAGATATTTTGGCCAAATACAACCTCACCATCACTGACATCATGAATGCCATTCGGGAGCAGAACGCCATTGCTCCTGGAGGAAAATTGGGTGCGCCGCCGGCCAAATTTGGCAACGAATACACCTACAATGTTACCCTAAAAGACCGCTTAATTACCGAAGCCGATTTTGAAAACATCATCCTTAAATCCAACAACAGTAACCAACAGGTGCGCCTCAAAGACGTTGCCCGGGTAAATTTGGGTATCGAAACCTACGCGGTTGATGCGCGCATGAACGGCAAACCAGCCACTACCATCAACATCAAGCAAATGCCTGGCTCCAATGCCTTGGATGTAGCGGCCAACATTAAAAAAGTTGTAGAAGAAGAAAGCAAAAAATTCCCCCAAGATTTAAAATACAAAATCTCCTTAGACACCACCTTGGCGGTTTCTGAAGGAATCAACGAGATCATGCACACGCTATTTGAAGCGGTGTTGTTGGTAATTATCGTGGTGTTTCTCTTCTTGCAAAACTGGCGCGCGACTTTGATTCCATTACTTACGGTGCCTGTTTCGTTAATTGGGGTGTTCATGTTTTTCCCACTTTTGGGATTTTCGGTGAATGTATTATCCTTACTCGGTTTAGTCTTAGCCATTGGAATAGTCGTCGACGATGCCATTGTGGTCGTGGAAGCCGTGATGCACCACATTCAGCACGGAAAAAGTCCGCGCGAGGCCACCAACTTGGCCATGAAAGAAGTAGCCGGTCCAGTTATTGCCATTGCAGTAATTTTGATAGCCGTATTCATCCCGGTGGCCCTCACCCCCGGAATTACTGGTCGTTTGTACCAACAATTTGCTGTAACCATTGCTATATCGGTTTTGTTCTCTGCAATAAGTGCATTGACGTTGAGCCCAGCGCTTTGTTCGATGTTACTCAAACCCAACCAAGAAGCCAAAGGCTGGCTGGGTAAGTTCTTTGACGGATTTAACAAACGCTTTGATGCCTTTACCAATGGGTACACCGGATTTGCACAATTGTTGCTCAAAAAATCCATTCGTTCCTTGGTGTTTATTGGTTTAGTAGTTGGCGCCGTAATCCTTTTAGGCGGTAAAATTCCAGGCGGATTTGTACCCGAAGAAGACCAAGGTTATTTGTTCTTGAATGTCGAATTGCCAAGCGCCTCTTCGTTGGAGCGAACCAACAAAGTGTGCCAAAAAGTAGAAGCCATTTTGGCCAAAAACGAGAACATTGATTCGTATACCATGGTGTCGGGATTCAGTTTAATTAAAAACTCCATCGCCACCAACAATGCCGTATTTTTTGTCTCGCTAAAAGAATGGAGCGAACGCAAACAAGACGTATTTCAAATCATTAAAGATCTCAACGGAAAAACCATTTCGGGTATTCCAGACGCTACGGTTTTTGCCTTTGGGCCACCACCTATTTCTGGGATTGGAAATGCAGCTGGGTTTTCACTCATGTTGCAAGATCGCGGAGGAAATACGCCACAATACTTGGCAGAAAACGCCGCAAAGTTTATGGCCGCTGCTCAAAAACACCCGGAAATTGGAAGCATACGCACCACCTTTAATCCCAATGTGCCGCAAATTCGTTTAGAAATTGACCGCGACAAAATTGAAGCGTTGAATTTGTCTTTGTCTGAGGTGAATGCCACCATAGGCAGCAGTTTGGGTGGCCAATACGTAAACGAATTCAACAAATACGGGCGGCAATATATTGTGCTGATCCAAGCGGCTCCTGAGTATACCATAAATCCGGAAGACATCAACAAAATTTTTGTGCGCAGCCGCGACAACAAAATGATTCCGCTCTCGACCATTGCCACCGTGATTCGCGAAACCGGACCCGAATTTACGACGCGATTTAATTTGTACCGCTCGGCCGAAATTAGTGGAACGCCCGCCGATGGCTTTAGCAGCACGGATGCATTAAATGCCCTCGAAGCCACTGCAAAAGAAGTATTGCC
>JBJOOG010000018.1:0-14318 GCA_046051465.1 Bacteroidota bacterium
TTTATTTTTCAGTTTCATCAACTACTTCCCGAATTTACGGCACTCGAAAATGTGTGTATTCCAGCCTACATTGGTGGCAAAAAACAAAAAGAAACCGAAGCCGAAGCCAAGCGATTGCTTGATTATTTGGGACTTTCGCACCGCATAGACCACAAACCTAGTGAGCTGTCGGGAGGAGAACAACAACGTGTGGCCGTAGCTCGTGCGTTAATTAATAAACCCGCTATTATTTTTGCCGATGAACCTTCGGGAAATTTAGATACTGCCTCGGCCGAAAATCTACACCAGTTGTTTTTTCAATTGCGCGCCGATTTTGGACAAACCTTTGTAATAGTGACCCACAACGAAGACTTGGCCAACATGGCCGATCGAAAATTGGTGATGGTGGATGGGAAAATAAGCCACTAATGCATTCCACTGACCTCCAATCCTTTCTAGACGAAAAAGCCGCTTATTACAACCAACCGGTTTTTATCGAAACCGATCCCCTGCAAATTCCGCATCAGTTTTCGGTGAAAGAAGACATCGAAATTGCAGGGTTGTTAAGCGCTACGATTGCATGGGGAAATCGCAAAATGATCATCCAAAATGCCCAACGCATGATGGAATTGATGGGCAACTCACCCTATGATTTTGTGTGTTCACACACCGATGATCAATTGAAACCGCTCGAGAATTTTGTGCACCGCACCTTCAATGGGGTTGATTTTATAAGCTTTATCAAAGGATTGCAGCACATCTACACCAACTGTGGCGGGCTCGAAGCCGTTTTTGCCCAACATCAGCAGGACAATTATTTGCACCATAGCATACATGCATTTAAAACTAAATTGTTCGAAGTTCCACATGCCGCACGCAGCCACAAACACGTAGCTGATCCCTTAGCTGGATCGGCGGCCAAACGACTGCATTTATTTTTGCGTTGGATGGTGCGCAACGACCACAAAGGTGTCGATTTGGGCATATGGAAAAGTATTCCAAGCTCCTCTCTTTCATGTCCACTTGACGTGCATTCAGGAAAAGTAGCGCGAAAATTAGGTTTGCTCACTCGAAGCCAAAATGACTTTAAAGCGGTGCAAGAAATCGATGTCAATTTACGCAAATTAGACCCCATAGATCCCGTAAAATATGACTTTGCCTTGTTTGGATTGGGTGTTTTTGAGGGTTTTTAGCAATTCGAAATAAGTGTAGCAATAACACCTAGAATGGGTTACCTTTGCCCAAAAATTAGTACATGCGCACCTTTGAGCAGTTTCAATTACCCAAATCGGTACAAAAAGCCTTAGACGAATTGGGTTACACCACCCCCACGCCTATTCAAGAAAAATCATTTTCGGTGATTATGTCGGGCCGGGACATGATGGGCATAGCCCAAACTGGAACAGGGAAAACCTTTGCCTACTTGTTGCCTTTACTCAAACTATATACGTTTACCCCTACGCATACCCCCAAAATTGTGATCCTGGTTCCCACCCGAGAATTGGTGGTGCAAGTGGTTGAAGAAGTAGAGAAACTCACCCAATACATGTCTGTACGTACCTTAGGAATTTATGGTGGCGTAAACATCAACACCCAAAAAACAGCCGTATACCAAGGCATTGATATATTGGTAGGAACTCCGGGAAGAACCATGGATTTGGCGTTAGATAATGTAATTCGATTTGATGAAACCCGAAAATTGGTGATTGACGAATTTGACGAAATGCTCAACTTGGGATTCCGAACGCAGCTCACCGCCATCTTGGCCATGATGCGTAACAAACGCCAAAACATTTTGTTCTCGGCTACCATGACCGACGAAGTAGATGCCGTACTAAACGATTTCTTTGATTTTCCCGAAGAAGTAAGTTTGGCCGCATCGGGCACACCGCTCGAAAACATTGAGCAATTGAGTTATGCGGTGCCTAATTTTCACACCAAGATCAATTTGTTTAAACAACTTTTAGCAACTAATGAAACCATTTCTCGTGTGCTGTTATTTGTCAACAATAAAAAAATTGCCGACTTACTGCACGAACATATCGAGGCAGATTTCCCCGATCAGTTTGGGGTCATTCACTCGAACAAATCGCAAAATTACCGATTGAATACCATGGCCAACTTTCAGCAAGGCGAGTTAAGAGGAATCATAACCACTGATATTATGGCGCGTGGACTCGACATTTCTGACATTACCCACGTAATCAATTTTGAGATGCCTGAACTGCCCGAATTGTATATGCACCGAATTGGTCGTACGGGTCGTGCCGATGCCAAAGGAACTGCCATTAGTTTTTTTACTCCACGTGAGGAAGAAATGAAGTTTAGCATTGAAGTGTTGATGGAACGCGAAATTGACATCTTAGAACTTCCCGAAACAGTAGAAATTTCGACCAAATTAATTGGCCCTGAAAAAGACAAACAAGCCTTTAAGTTTTTGCTTAAAAAACAAAAACTCGAAGGAGATGGCGCCTTTCATGAAAAAGCCAAAAAGAACACCAAAGTAAATTTGGGTGGTCCCTCAAAAACCAAAAAGAAAACCTCGGGTTCGGTAAATCGGAATCTGTTAAAAACCCAAGCACAAAAAAGACAAAAGAAGAAATAATTGAAAAATCATTGTCTTTATTTGCTGTGGATTAGTACTTTTGAAACGCACATTAAAATCAGATAAACAGCAGGTATACCCTTAAAAAATGCATTTTAAACAGCCCGAAATTCTGTATTTTTTGTTTGCATTGATACTGCCAATTTTGGTGCATTTGTTTCAATTACGGCGCTTTAAAGTTGCTTATTTCACCAATGTTCGATTTCTTACCGACATCAGTACGCAAACCCGTAAAAGTGCCAAACTAAAAAAATGGCTTCTTCTGCTCACCCGTTTGTTGTTATTGGCTTGCCTTATTTTAGCATTTGCACAACCCTATTTTCCGTCGGATGTACAAAAAAATAGTACCAACGAAACCTATATTATTCTCGATAATTCCTACAGCATGCAAGCCAAAGGAAAACAGGGAGAATTACTTAAACGAAGTGTGGAAGAACTCTTGGCTCAGCTGCCAGAAAACCAAACTTTTTCTCTAATTACTGCTACAGAAACCTATTGGAACGTAACAACCAAATCCATAAAAAAAGAGCTTCAACAAATGGCCTACAGTCCAATTCCGTTTGAATTGGATCGAGCATTGGCGCAGGTAAATGCTAGACCTTCTAGAGAAAAAAAAGACATCTTGATTATAACAGATGGGCTTGGACAACAAACAAAAGCCCTCAATAAAACTGCGCTCGAACAACGAGTAGTATTTGTAGTTCCAACTGCTGAGAGTCAAAAAAACGTGCGTATTGATTCTGTTTTTGTAAAGGATCAGTCGGGATCGTTTTATGAAATTGAGGTGCGTTTATCGCAAGTTGGTCACGAATCGGTTGCTGTACCCTTGGCCATATACAACGGCAATACAGCAGTTGCCAAAACCATCGTTACACTTAAAGAAACAACAAAAAGTACCGTATTTAGTATTCCTAAACAACCGTTTCACGGATATGTTACTATCACTGACAACGCTTTACCCTATGACAACACGCTCTATTTTTCAATTTCAAAACCCAAATACATACGCGTTTTAAGCATTGGAGAGGCCAACAAGAGTAAATTTTTACAACGCATTTACACCTCCAATGAATTTCAATATAAAAATGAGGAATACAATCAGCTGGACTATAATGAAATAGACAAACAGGACGTTGTGGTACTAAATGAGCTACAAACCATCCCACAAGCCCTTCAAACCAGTTTAAAATCTTTTGCCAATACCGGTGGAACTCTAGTGGTGATTCCGTCGGAGCAAGCCAATACCCAAAGCAGTTTTGAAACTTTTATCAATCAGTTTGGCACTTTTAAAGTTAATGCCTTACAAAACGCTCCCCAGCTCATAACGCAAATCGCCTTTGCACATCCTTTATACAAATCGGCGTTTGAAAAAACAATTTCAAATTTTGATTACCCCAAGGTGAATACGCATTATTCGATTCAATCGGGCTATCCAAAACTGCTGGGTTTTGCCAACCAAATTCCATTTTTATTGCAGGCTCCAACCAAAAACGGATCCGTATATGTGTTTTCAGCTGCAATAAATACAACAAATTCTAATTTTCAACAATCTCCTTTAATTGTACCAACCTTTTATGCCATGGCTGCATTGCAACAAAAAACAGCCCAAACAAACTACATCATCGGACAAGCCGAACAAGTAATGCTGGATGCCGTTATTGAAAAAGATGCCGTAATTAACATTAAAAACAACACAACCCAGTTTATTCCTATTCAGCAAGTTATTGGACGCAAAATCAAACTAAATTGTGCTGATTATCCTTCTACAGCTGGGAATTATGAACTATTTGCCGCCAACCAAAAAATAGATGCCATTAGTTTTAATTACAACCGAATCGAAAGCAGTTCAACTGCCTCCAAATTAGACCTTGACCAATACAAACAAGCCAACTCCATCGAATCTGTAGTTGATTCATGGAAATCAAACACAAATGATTCGGAATTGTGGAAATGGTTTGTACTTTTGGCCTTGTTATTTGTACTGCTTGAAGTGTTTATTCAAAAATTTGTCTCATGAAAATTGTACTTAAAAATGCCACAATTGTTGATCCAAAAAGTGGGTTTCACCAACAAAAAATGGATATTGAAATTACAGCGGGTGTACTTACTCAAATAGCTCCCTCTATAGCCATAAATGCCAATGATACTGCGGTAGAATTAGACAATTTACACGTTTCACCGGGTTGGTTTGACAGCAGTGTTTCGCTTGGTGAACCCGGATATGAAGACCGCGAAACCATTGCCAACGGACTTCGGGTGGCTGCCAAAAGCGGATTTACCGGAATTGCTTTACAACCCAATACTTTACCCGTACTTGACAACCAATCGCAAATACAATTTGTAAAAAATAAAGCACAAGGTTTTGCAACGGAGTTGTTTCCCATAGGTGCGTTTACCAAAGAAAGCGCGGGTAAAGACATGGCCGAATTATTCGACATGAAAAACGCAGGTGCCGTGGCCTTTGGTGATTATGGAAAAAACATTGACAATGCCAATATCTTAAAAATTGGTATGCAATACCTACTCGATGTAGACGCACTGCTACTTGTATTTTGCCAAGATCCTTTTTTAAAAGGACAAGGTATTGCCAATGAAGGTCTGTCGGCAACTCAACTGGGCATGAAAGGCATCCCCAATTTGGCCGAAGAGATACAAGTTGCTCGGGCGCTCAGCATAGCCGAATATACGGGTGGAAGAATTCATATTCCAACTGTAAGTACCGCAAAATCGGTTCATTTAATTCAAGAAGCCAAAGCCAAAGGAATACGTGTAAGTTGTAGCGTTTCGGTTCACCATTTAGTATTGAATGACAGCAATTTAGCTGGTTTTGATAGCCGATTCAAAGTGAGCCCACCCCTGCGTGCCGAAGCTGATCGACTGGCCTTGATTGAAGGCGTCTTAAATGGCAGCATCGATTGCATTAGCAGCGACCACAACCCCATTGACATTGAACATAAAAACCTTGAATTTGACTTGGCAAAAGACGGAACCATTGGTTTAGAAAGTGCGTTTGGAGCATTGCTAACTGTTTTGCCCTTGGCTGTGGTTTTGGACAAGTTAACAGCCGGAAAACGGGTGTTTGGACTTCCCGATTCAACCATTGAACTTGGAGCCAAAGCCAATTTGAGTTTATTTAATCCCGATCAAGAATGGACTTTTGACTCAGCTCACATCTTATCCAAATCAAAGAATGCAGCACTCTTGGGCACCCAAATGAAAGGGGTTGCCTATGGAATTGTTAACCAAGGCCAACTGGCAATTTAATCTATGAAAAACAGCGTAGAATCAGGCAAATCAATTGCCATTACAAGTTATATATTAATTGTGGGGGTGCTCATTGCACTCTCTATGAACGCAGACGCCAAAAATCCATTTGCCTCTTTTCATATTCGGCAATCGTTGGGTTTGTCTATCACTTTTATTTCTTTGGGCTTAGTAGTGAGCAATTTTAATGATTTCATGCTTACCACTGCAATGTGGGTATTTGTTTCCGTTTTATGGGGATATGGATTAGTTAGCGCCATTAAAGGTGAAACCAAACCGTTGCCTTTATTGGGTACATTATTTCAATCTGCGTTTAAATCCATCAGTTAATGGACGGAATATCTCACTATTTAGTTCGACCGCCTAAAGTGGTTTTAGATAAAAATCCCTTGTTGTTGTTATTGCACGGCTACGGCAGTAACGAATCCGATTTGTTTTCATTTGCCTCTGAACTTCCCGACGAATATTATGTTATTTCATTGCAAGCACCGCACGATATGCAGTACGGCAGTTATGCTTGGTATGCCATCCATTTTGATGCCGATGCCAGTAAATTTTCTGATTTGGGTCAGGCGCGTACATCCCGTGATCTTGTGATCTCTACCTTGGATGAATTGCAAAAAAAATATCCGATTGATGCAAATGCGGTAACCTTAATCGGATTTAGTCAAGGTGCCATTTTGAGTTATGCCGTGGCTTTGTCTCAACCAAATCGAGTGCAGCGTGTGGCGGCCCTGAGTGGGTATTTGAATACTGAAATTGCGGTGAATGATTTTGAAAAAAATGACTTTATTTCCTTACAAATTTTTGCCTCACATGGCACTGTTGATCAAGTCATTCCTGTTGAATGGGCACGCAAAGCACCCGAAAACTTGTCGAACTTAGGCATAGCCGTTGAATACCACGAGTACCCTATAGGTCATGGAGTTTCACCACAAAATTTATATGACTTACGGCAGTGGTTAAGGTCGACTAAGGCTTAGTAAACACAATTTTTCCTTGATACAACAATACAGGTTTAGGAACCATATGCAATTCCCAATCCCCTGTTGCATACTTTCCTTTAGAAATTTGCGTCAAAATGAGCGGTTTTTTCTCTAGTAGGGTAAATAATTCTGCTTGTTTTTCAGAAGCATCCATTACAACAAAAGCACTCATGCCATTGGCGTCTACTGGATCAAAACGGGTGCCCACTTCAAAAATTCGAATGCATTCTTGGCGCAATTCAGACCAGGTATAGCCTGCCGATGTCTTGCAACCCTGCGGATCTACATCTGAACCAACCGGTTTGGGGGCCACTGATTTACTTTCTTTGAGTTGTGGTTCAGGTGTTTCCGCTTTTTGATTGCAAGACCAAAACACAACGAGGCAAAGTGATATTAAAAGTTTTTTCATCTTATTTCTGATATAAAACGGATTGGATAATTTCAAAGGAAATGCTTTCATCTTCATTGACAAAATACTTGAGTAGCACTTCGCCCCAGTATTGCCCATCACTGTAATCGGCTATAATCCAACGGTGATTGATCACTTTTACTTTGTTGATAATGAACTTTTGCGCTCCAAACTGGTCTTGACCTGTGTATGGATTTCCTTTGGGATCTTGGTTGTAATCCAATAACTTTTCGGTTACGTAGGGAATTAATTTTTCGTAGGCAATAAATTTATCTTGTTGTGTTGCTTCAAAATAATTTTGGGCATTGTCGTTGCGTTCCAACGAAAAGTAGTTGGCATCGGCCAACTGGGATTTTAAGTTGCTTAGACTATCTTGGTATCGCTTGGTATATTTGCTGTTTTGAGATTTTGTAAATGCCAATTCTTTTGAATAATACATATACGTAAATACAGAAAGTAAAACCGAAATGATTGTTGCGTATAACAGAAATGATTTTTGCATAATAAATTAAATTGTGATTTCTAAATTGTCGTATGCTACATAAACGTTTGGTGGCAACTTTTGTTGTATTTCATCGTGAAATCCAAACGTATGACTAATGTGAGTGAGGTAGGTTTTTTGGGGTTGAAGCAAGGCGATAAACTGCAGGGCTTCTTCTAAATTAAAGTGCGAATGATGCGGTTCTTCCCGCAAACAATTCACTACCAAAACACTAAGATTTTGAAGTTTATCTATTTCTTGATGGGAAATTGTTTTCACATCGGTCAGGTAAGCAAAATTAGCAATGCGGTAGCCAAAAACTTGTAAATCGGCGTGGTAAGCATTGATTGGAATAGCCAATGTATTTCCCAAAGCAAATGGAATATTGGGATGCACCACGTGTGGAATTACAGAAGGCGCACCTGGATATTTATTGACCGTTTCAAAAATATAATCAAAGCGTTTTGCCAAATTGTCCAACACCCGTTGGTGTGCATAAATGGGTACTCCGGCTGTTTTGAAACTAAAAGGGCGGATATCGTCTAGACCAGCCGTATGATCGGAATGCTCATGGGTATATAGAATTCCATCTAGCTTTGTACAGCCTGAAACCAGCATTTGTTGTCTAAAATCGGGGCCACAATCAATTACAAATGAATATGAATCCCATTGAATCCAAACCGAAACACGCAGGCGTTTGTCTTTTGAATCGGTACTGCTGCAAACAGGGTGCGTACTTCCAATTACGGGAATTCCTTGGGAGGTGCCGGTACCTAAAAAATAGACTTTCAAGGGTTATAATTTTCACAAAAATAGCATTAATTCGCTTTAAGCAAGAGGCTATTTTGTTAACTTTGCGGCTGATTTATTAAAAATAATAATGGGAACCGAAATTATCTTAAAAGGCGACAAAGTAATCGAACAAATTCCTTCGATTAAAGACAAAGCGCTTCGCATCAATCTCAACGAAAATATCTACGGAACGTTTGCTGAAATTGGCGCTGGCCAAGAAACAGTTCGACACTTTTTTAGATCGGGTGGTTCATCTGGAACCATAGCCAAAGCGATGTCGGCCTATGATAAAGATTTTAGTGACGCCATTTACGGCATTGAACAAGACGGACGCTATGTCACTGAAAGCCGTCTTAAAAAAATGTTGACCCACGAAGTCGATTTGATTGAAAGCCGCTTGAGCCGTGAAAAACACCCCAACAAAATGTTTTTCAGTTATGCCAACACGGTTGCTACTATTGATTTTGCCAAGCAATTTAAAGGCCACGGTTGGGTGGGAATAAAATACCAAATAGATCCCGAAGAAGAGTACAACGAAATCATATTACACATTCGATTCAAAGAAACAGATGCGCGTTTACAGCAAGAAACCCTAGGAATTCTAGGTGTAAATTTGATTTATGGCGCCTACTACAAATACAACGATCCCAAAAAATTACTGCGTTATTTATACGATCACTTGGACAAAGACCAGCTCGAGATTGATACTATAAACTTCTCAGGACCACGTTTTGCAGAGGTTGACAACCGATTAATGAGTTTGCAATTGGTTAAAAATGGCATGACCGATGCGGTAATGTTTAATCCTGAAGGCAACAACATTTTACCAGCTTCCATATTATACAAGAAAAACATTTTGGCACTCCGCGGCAGTTTCCGTCCAGTTACGTTGGTGAATATGGACATGTATAAAAACTCTTATAAGATGTTTTTGGAGGAAAACAAAGTAGACAAAGACAATACTCTTGTTATCGTAGAAATTACCTTATCCAACTTGCGTTCAGAGGGAGAAATTGATGAACGAGATTTCATGGATCGGGCAAAATTATTGTGTTCACTGGGGCAAACCGTAATGATTTCTAATTTTCAAGAATATTATAAAGTGGTTGAATATTTCTCGAATTATACCAAAGCCCGAATGGGATTGGCTATGGGCGTGAATAATTTAATAGATATTTTTGACGAAAAATACTACCGTCATTTAAGTGGTGGAATATTAGAGGCCTTTGGGAAATTATTTTACCGCGACCTCAAAGTATTTCTTTATCCTATGTTGGCTGAAGATGGAACTACAATTGTGAATTCTGAAACGCTAAAAGTGCATCCGCGAATGAAAGAATTGTACAAATTCTTTAAATTTAATGGCAAGGTTGTAGATATTCAAGATTACGACAAAGACAACTTAAAAATCATTTCTCGCGAAGTATTGAAAATGATTGGAAAAGGACAAAATGGATGGGAAAGCATGCTTCCTTCAGGTATAGCCGAATTGATTAAAAAAGATCGATTATTTGGTTATGATCCTGCCAATTTCAGCACCAATTAAGTACTTAATACCAAATAAAAAGCCAAGTAAACTACTTGGCTTTTTTTGTTAGTCTAACAATTGACTGGCATGTGTTTTTGTTTTGACATCGGTAATTACATCCAAAAGCACACCTTGCTCATCGATTACAAAGGTAGTGCGGTGAATGCCGTCATATTCTTTACCCATGAATTTTTTGGGTCCCCATACGCCAAAGGCTTGTATCACTGACTTGTCCTCGTCAGCCAACAAAGGAAAAGGAAATTCAAATTTGTTTTTAAAATTGGCTTGGGCTTTGGCGTTATCAGCGCTTACACCCAATAAGGCGTAATTTTGTGATTCAAAGCGCGCAAAATTATCACGTAAATCACAGGCTTCAGCAGTACAACCGGGTGTATTTGCCTTGGGATAAAAAAATACAACTAATTTTTTACCTGCATAATCAGCTAAGCTATGCGATTTTCCGTCTTGATCGAGTCCTGAAAATTGAGGTGCTTGATCTCCTTTTTTTAATGTAGTCATGGAAATAAATGAAGTTAGTGAACAGTGTAAAATCCTTAATTTTACGCAGCTAAAAATACAAAAATGAACAAAGCCGAACGGGTAACATTTGTTATTAATACGTTAAAAGCAAAATACCCAACCATCCCGATTCCATTGGATCACAAAGACCCATATACACTTTTGATTGCCGTACTGCTTTCTGCTCAATGTACAGATGTGCGTGTAAATAAAATTACCCCACTATTATTTGCGAAAGCAGACAATCCATATGATATGGTAAAATTGAGTATTGAAGAAATTCAAGATATCATTAGACCGTGTGGTTTGTCTCCCATGAAATCAAAGGGAATTTATGGCCTTTCACATATACTAATTGATAAACACGACGGCCAAGTTCCAGCCAATTTTGAAGCACTTGAAGCATTGCCTGCTGTGGGACATAAAACAGCCAGTGTAGTGATGTCACAAGCTTTTGGTGTTCCAGCATTTCCTGTTGACACGCACATTCATCGATTGCTGTATCGTTGGAACTTTACCGATGGTAGTTCGGTTGTACAAACCGAAAAAGACGCCAAACGCTTGTTTCCAAAAGAACTTTGGAATGAATTGCATTTGCAAATAATTTGGTATGGAAGAGAATACAGTCCAGCTCGTGGTTGGGACTTGAGTAAGGATGTAATTACGCAAACAATTGGAAGAAAATCGGTCTTGGATAGCTACTATAAAAAAACATCCCGATAAAAACCGGGATGTGTAGCGTTAATTTGCAATCAGTTCAAACTTGTGATTTCCTACTTTTATAAAGCGAAGCGCTTTGGAGTAGTTGAGTAAAAAAGAAAGTGTTTCTTTCTTGGGTTTCATCGGAATTGTTGCACGCAAATTGGTAGAGTAATTTTTTGCCATAGTATGTGTTTAGACTTTACATCTACACAACGCAAAAAAGTACATTATCGTATCAATTGGTTAAAATAATTTGATGTTTGTCAATTAGCTTACGCATATTTAAAAGCGCATACCGCATTCTACCTAGTGCAGTATTGATGCTTACACCTGTTAATTCTGAAATTTCTTTGAAACTCAAATCTTGGTAAATACGCATCTGCACAACTTCTCGTTGATCTGACGGCAGCTCGTCTATGAGGCGTTTTAAATCCAGTTCAACCTGCTCGGTAATAATTTGATTTTCAATAGTCAGCGATTGGTCGGACATGATAGAAAAAATTGAAAACTCTTCTGTTTCTCTAAACAAAGGCATTTTTTTGGTTTTTCTAAAATGATCGATCACCAAATTGTGTGCAATGCGCATAACCCAAGGAAGGAATTTGCCCTCTTCATTGTAATTGTTTGATTTTAACGTCTTAATTACTTTGATAAACGTATCTTGAAAAATATCATCGGTACAATCTCTATCTCCAATTTTAGAGTAGATGAAACCAAAAATTTTTGACTGGTGGCGGTTAATTAATACAGACAAGGCACTTTCATCACCTGCTATATACTTACTAACCAATACTGCATCTGGGAGTTGAACATTAGCCATAAAATTACTTTTTAAAGATGAATAAATTCGAAAAGATTCGATGTTAAAAGTAATTTTGAGAAATAGGCAAATGTGTTTTAGAGATTTATATTTCAAAAATAGAACAATAAAATAGTATTATCCAAGATAAAAGTGAATAAATGATAAAAATGTTATTTTTTAACATTTAAGATAAATTATAAACAATTTAATTGTTAATAGTTTAAATAATATTCAAATTTTAATGTTCGCGAAATAGGTCTTGTTGCTGTTTTACTGGTAAACTTTGATGTAATCAATGGTAAATTGTTGAGGAAAAATGGCGTCATCAACTTCAGGACCACCAAAATTGCCACCGATAGCTAGATTAAGAATAATGTAAAATGGCTGCATAAATGGCCAATTGTTTTCATTTTTTGTCTGTGGCTGGTACACATATACTTCACGATCATCTATAAAAAATGAAATTTTATCAGCATCCCAATCAACAGCATAAATATGGTAACCTTGCTCAACATTATCTATAATCGTTTTTTGTGTATTTATAGTTTGACCATGGCTTTCTTGTGTATGCAAGGAAGTAAACACTTTATGCGGCTCTTTCCCGATGTATTCTAAAATATCAATTTCACCACATTTTGGCCAACCCACTTGTTTGATATTGGATCCCAACATCCAAAATGCGGGCCATATGCCATGTCCTTGCGGTATTTTGGCTTTGGCTTCAATACGGCCATACAGAAATTCTTTTTTTCCTGCTGTGGTTATTCGCGTTGAAGTATAGCGACTTCCTTCTTTTAACGCTGAAATAGTGAGTTTTCCGTCGGTTAGTTGGTGGTTTGTTTTTGTATATTCTTGGCGTTCGTTATTTCCCCATCCGCATAAATTAGGGCAGCCATTGCCCAATTCATAGTTCCATACAAGCGTATCTAATGCTGAGGTCGAAAAATTTTCTTGCCAAACCAATTTTCGTTTTCTAGGCTGGGCAGTTGTGAGATGAAAAATTGCGAGTAAAAATACCGTACAGATTAATTTTGAATTCATTTGATGGTGTAGTGAAAAGAAGCATTCTTGGTTTCAGAAGAATTGGTTCCAATAAACACATTAAAATGTCCAGTTTCTGCCTCCCATTTCCGGTTGGCTGAGAAAAACTGAAGCATATCTTGTTTAATGGTAAAAGTCACTGTTTTGCTCTCATTGGGTTGCAATTCAATGAGCTCAAATCCTTTCAACTGTTTTACGGGCCGAGTACTACTTCCTACAAGATCTTGAATATAGAGTTGAACCACTTCTTTTCCGGCACGATTACTCGAATTTGTTACAGTAACTGAGGCGGTGATAGATTCGTTATTCATAAAACTTGTGTTGCTAAGAGAAACAGAGGAATAATCAAATTTAGAATAACTTAAACCAAAACCAAATGGGTATTGAGGAGTGTTTTCTTCATCCATATAATGCGACCAAAACACACTTTCTGGCTCATTAGCCGCTGGACGACCAGTTGTTTTGTGGTAATAATACAAGGGTATTTGTCCAACACTTCTGGGAAATGTCATGGGTAATTTACCACTTGGATTGTAGTCACCATACAAAACTTGTGCTAATGCATTACCGCTTTGCGTACCCAGATGCCATCCTTCAATAATAGCAGGAATATGTTTGGCAGCCCACGGAATAACCAAAGGACGTCCGTTTTGTAGAATTAAAACAACATTGGGATTTACATTGTACACTGCCTCTAGTAATTCTTGTTGAACACCAGGCAAATCAAGTTGTGATCGTGAACGACCTTCACCTGAGAGCAGCCCATGTTCGCCCAAAACAAGCACAACAACATCTGATTGTTTGGCCAACTGAATAGCGTCAGCAAAACCGGACTTATCACTATCATTCACTTTGGTTTCCCAAACAAATTCGGTTCTGCCCACCGCAACATCAGCCCCTTTTGCATAGGCAATTTGATTACCCGGATATGACTTTAGTCCTTCAAGAACTGAAACGGCAGAATTTTCATCGGTAGCCAATCGCCAGCTTCCTAACGGACTGGTTTTGTCGGATGCCAAGGCACCAATCACTGCTATTTTTTTTCCTGTTTTAGGTAAAGGCAATAGTCCACCTTCATTTTTTAAGAGCACAATTGATTTCTTGGCCATGTCCAACACACCGTCTTGAAATGCTTGTTTGCCTAAAGTCGCTTTCTCATGTGCTGCATCACAATATTTATAAGGGTTATCAAACAATCCCATTTCAAATT
>JBJOOG010000019.1:0-23664 GCA_046051465.1 Bacteroidota bacterium
CTATTTTATTATTTTAGCCGAAATTTTAAATTAATTACTAATTTTAGTTTGAATTTAGATCATTAGTCCTTTATATTCAGTGCTTTACGATATAATTCAATCCAATACATTTTTTAAATGAGTTCGAGTACTACTCAAAAATTTGATATCGTAAAGGTTCCCCATTCCAAAATTGATTCGGTTGATTTTTCAAATTTATCCTTCGGTTCCACCTTTACAGACTATATGTTCTGGTGCGATTTCAAGGAAGGAAAATGGCAACAGCCCGTTATAAAACCCTACGAACCGTTTCTTTTAGATCCATCAGCCAAAGTATTTCATTACGGTCAAGCCATTTTTGAAGGCATGAAAGCCTACAAAGACGAGCAAGATGACGTTTGGTTATTTCGCCCTGACCAAAATTTTGAACGTTTCAATCATTCAGCGGTGCGTATGGCTATGCCCGAAGTTCCTGAAGATATTTTCATGGAAGGTCTAAAGCAACTCATTGATTTAGAGCGCGATTGGGTAAAAAAAGGGCTTGGAAATTCTTTGTACGTGCGTCCGTTTATGATAGCCGTAGGCAGTGGCGTAATTGCTGCGCCTTCAACTCAATATCGCTTCATGATTATATTATCACCCGCCAAATCCTATTATTCGGGTGAAGTAAAGGTGATTATCGCCGAGCATTATAGCCGTGCGGCCAATGGAGGAATTGGAGCGGCCAAAGCTGCTGGTAACTATTCGGCCCAATTTTATCCCACCAAATTGGCCAATGAAAAAGGCTTCCAACAAATCATTTGGACCGACGATGCCACGCACACCAAATTGGAGGAGGCCGGCACCATGAATGTGTTTTTTAGAATAAACGATACTTTATATACTGCCCCAACCAGCGAACGCATCTTGGACGGAGTAACCCGTAAAAGCTTGATTGCCTTGGCTGAAAAAATGGGAATCGAAGTAAAAATTCAACCGGTTTTGGTGAGTGAACTGGTAGCTGCTGCCAAAGACGGCAGTTTGAAAGAGATTTTTGGTTCAGGCACCGCGGCAGTGGTGAATCCGATTATTGGATTTTCCTACCAAGATGAGTATTTTGAGTTGCCCAAAATGGAGAAATCCACGGCTCTGTTACTTAAAGAAAAATTGGTACACATTCAATACAATATGACCGAAGATCCTTTTAATTGGACAATAAAAATATAAACAAAAAATGCGACTAAATAGTCGCATTTTTTATTCTTGATTTAATATTTTGCTGAAATCGGGCTTAAAGTAATTTGGGCCCTTCATCACCTTGCCGTCTTCCCGGTAAATGGGTTTTCCATCGGCACCCAGCTTGCTCATGTTGCTGCGTTGAATTTCATCAAACACTTCTTCTATTTTGTGCTGTAAACCATGTTCTATAATCGTACCGCACAAAATGTAGAGCATATCGCCCAAGGCATCGGCAATTTCGACCAAATCGTGGTTTTGAACGGCTTCAAAATATTCTTCGTTTTCTTCCCGCATTAATTCGTAGCGCAGGATATTTTTGGTGTTTCCTAAATCGGCTCTGGGCACTTCACTGTGTCCAATAGCAAAGGCGGTGTGGAATTCTTGTACGGCTTTCAGTTGTTTTTGCATGAGTTATTTTTTAATTGAGTTCTAAAGTAAAAACTTTCGGGAACATTTACCTAAATTTGTTCGAAATTTTCACTCCTATGTTTAGTAACGCTCAATTGGTTTTTGCCTTGGTATTTTTTATCGTCTTTGTTGTGGCTATGGTAATTTCATACCGAAAAGATCTGAAAATACACGAGATTTACTACAAAGGAAATTTCAAAGTCTTGATTGGATTTTTTGCATTTATTGTCCTGTTATTTGTGATAAAAATTGTACTAAAACGCTAATTGAATTCGCAATATGAAAATCATCAACTATATTTTTTTGTTGGTTCTTTTGGCTTTTGTGGCGGCAACCGTGCATATTGGCACCCAAAAAAATGAATTCAATGTCACGCAATCCCAGTTTATAAAAGCACCCAAATCACAAGTGTATCTGTTTTTGAATGATTGTAGAAATTGGCAAACCTATTCCTACTGGAAACAAAATGACCCAAGCCAATTGTTTAGTTTTCCGTCAAATACGATTGGTACAGGTGGCTATTGTGCGTGGGATGGCAGCAATGAATCGGGCAAGATGATCATTACAAACTGCATCGAAAACAAAAAAATTAGCCAAAAAATTCAACTCAACGGCAGAGCTATCATGGGCACATGGACCCTAAAAGATAGTTTAAACGGTACTGTAGTGAATTGGCATTATGCGGGATCTGTCAATTTTAAATCTAAGGTAAAATACGCCTTAGAGGGCGGGGTTACGGCCGGTATTCGAGCTGCAATGCGGGCTACTTTACGCAATCTTAACAAAACAATATCTTACGAATTAAACAGCTATAAAATTGATTTAAAAGGAGTTACAAAAAAGAAAGGCTGTTATTACCTTGGCGAAGTAATCCATTGTAAAACGACAGTTGTACAAAAAAACATTCGCATTTTGGTGCCGCGCATGTTGCGTTTTTTTCAAAAAAACAAACTCACGGCCACAGGCGCACCCTTTGTAATCTATCATGCCTTTGATTATCCCAAAGGGTATAGTAAAATAGCCGTTTGTTTGCCCATCAAAGATTCTGTTAGTACAAGCCCTGGCAGTCAAATTATTGCCGGAACATTAGAGACATTTAGCTGTTATAAAACCACCCTTAAAGGAGATTACCAACATATTCCGGCTGCACGCAAAAAAACGAGGGCGTATTTTACTAAAAATCACATCCAAGAAAACACAGCTGTTCCATTATTGGAAGTATACACCAATAGCAGCACGCAAGTGGCCAATCCATCGCAATGGATAACCGAACTTTATTTTCCGATAAAACCAATTGCTAGTGTACCTTCGCCAGCAAAGGAAGCCGACAGCTTGACAACTTTGCCCTAATTGTAACTAAAAATTACAAGTCGTTTTAAACCTTTTGTGATGAATAGACTCTCATGGCGAAATCTTTGTTTTTGAACGAACCCGAATTCATACAAGCGCTGTTAGATCCCAAAACGCAAAATACTGCGTTTCAAAAATTAGTGGAACTGTACCAAAAACGCTTGTATTTTCATATCCGATCAATTGTTCTTGACCATGATGATGCCGATGATGTGTTACAAAATACCTTTATTAAAGTATTTCAGCACCTCAAAAATTTCAAACAAGAAAGCAAATTATTTACTTGGATGTACCGAATTGCGACCAACGAAGCCATTACACACCTGAGTCAAAAAGCCAAAAAAAATGGCCGAACTAGTTTGGAACACCAAGCTTTTGTTATCTCTAATTTGGAATCAGACGTGTATTTTGAAGGAGATGAAATTCAAATCAAGTTACAAAAAGCAATCATTTTGCTGCCCGAAAAACAACAATTGGTATTTAAAATGAAGTACTTTAACGAATTAAAATACGAAGAAATGTCTGAAATTTTAGGCACTTCGGTGGGCGCATTAAAAGCGTCGTACCACCACGCGGTAAAAAAAATTGAATCCTATATGATTACAAATTAAACCTTATGAATGCATTTAAATTAAACGAAGAGAATAAGATAAAACCCGGCTTTGTTGTACCCGAAAATTACTTTGAACAACGTGATTTTTGTGGCCCGACAAACCCGCCAATACGATTGAATCCCTTCAACCTAAAATGGACCTGGACAGCTGCAGCGGTATTGGTAATTGGCTTGTCGATTACCTATATTACTTTTCCAGTTGCCGATTCAAACGCAATAGATGTACAATCGGCTGAGAATTATTTGCTGCACGAAGCCGACTTGACTAGTTATGACTATGCCGATTATATGAGCGAATCAGAACTTACAGCACTAGTAAAAATAGAATCAAACACCAATAAATAAAAACACTGATGAAAAAAGTAATATTGTTTTTCGCCTTTTTTATGGCCTTACAACTACAGGCACAAGGAAATAACTTATCAGAAAAAAAAGAAAAAATTAAAGCATTTAAAACGGCTTACCTCACAACTGAATTGCAATTGACTGAAGAGGAAAGCAAGAAATTTTGGCCTCTTTACAATGCCTACGACGATAAAATGCGGGAAATAAAACACGAGCGGGTAAAGCGATATTTGGATGCAAACGAAAACAATCTGGCAGAATTAAGTGCCAAAGATGCCGCAGATCTATTGACAAAAGTGGAGCAAGCAGAGGAAATTGCGTACCAAGAACGAAAGAAATTTGTGCAAAATCTTAAAACGTTTTTACCCGCGATCAAAATACTTCAACTCAAAAAAGCCGAAGAATCATTTAACCGCAAATTATTGCAGCAAGTACGAAATAGAAAAAGATAAGCCAACCATCTCTTGATTTAATTGATGGCTATTACGCAAGTCCACTTTTTGACTATTTTTTTTACGTATTCATCGAAAAAATATTCAAAAAAAAATAATGTAATTTGATTTGTAGTAAATTTGTGCACTTTTTTACTACACATGAGCACTACATCTGCGAATCACAATTTACACAGCAAATTATCGGCTGCCGGATTATTAATAACACTTGGAATTATTTACGGCGACATTGGAACCTCTCCCCTTTATGTAATGAAAGCCATTTTGGGAATGGATTTTGCTATTAACAAAGATTTGGTTCTGGGTGGAGTTTCCCTAGTTTTTTGGACCCTAACCATACAAACTACACTAAAATATGTAATCCTTACCTTAGGTGCAGACAACAACGGCGAAGGCGGAATTTTTGCCTTGTATGCCTTGGTTAAACGCACCAAGATAAAATGGTTGATTATTCCCGCCATTATTGGAGGAAGTGCCTTGTTGGCCGATGGAATTATTACGCCTCCAATCTCTGTATCATCAGCGGTTGAAGGGGTGCGCATATTTTATCCCGAACTCAACACCGTTCCTATTGTAATTGCAATTCTAGTAATCTTATTCACCATACAACAATTTGGAACCAAACTAGTTGGTAAATTTTTTGCGCCTGTGATGTTGGTTTGGTTTTTGATGTTGGGCGTTATTGGTTTGGGACAAATTGCCGGAAATTTAGAGGTGCTAAAAGCCATCAATCCCTATTATGCCTACCACTTAATGGTAGCCGATCAAGGGATTAATCCCGAAGGATTCTTTGTACTTGGGTTTGTATTTTTATGTACCACCGGAGCAGAAGCCTTATATTCGGACATGGGACACTGTGGACGAAAAAACATTCGCGTCAGTTGGATTTTTGTAAAAGTGATGTTGATTCTCAACTACTTCGGACAAGCTGCCTACCTCATTCAACACGAAGGCAGCACACTTAGAAGTTTAGGAGGCAACAACGCCAACCCGTTTTATTTATCGATGGAAGCGTGGTTTCAACCCATTGGAATTGTGATTGCGACCCTGGCTGCCGTAATTGCTTCTCAAGCCTTAATTAGCGGCTCGTTTACCTTGATCAATGAAGCCATGCGATTGAACTTTTGGCCCAAAGTAAAAATTAAATACCCCACCGAATTAAAAGGGCAATTGTACATACCCTCTATAAACTGGCTGTTGTTGTTGGGCTGTATTGGCATTGTGTTGCATTTTAGAGAATCGAGCAATATGGAACATGCCTATGGTTTGGCCATTATTTTGTGTATGATTATGACCACGATTTTATTGAACTTTTATTTGATCATGAAACGTGTAAGTTTGTTTGTCCTGATTCCGCTAATCACAATTTACCTCATTATCGAATTCAGTTTTTTGTATGCCAACATTACTAAGTTTGCCGAGGGTGGGTACGTTACATTGATTATTGCCATTGCCTTAATCTCTATTATGACCACCTGGTATTTGGCCAAACAGATTAGTAAAAATTACACCAAATTTGTAAAAATAGAGGACTACAAAAAAGTGTTGGCCGAACTCAGTGTGGATCTATCTATTCCCAAATACGCTACCCACTTGGTGTATATGACCAATGCCAGTAGAACCGACGAGATTGAAGAAAAAGTAATGTACTCCATTTTACAAAAACGTCCAAAACGTGCCGACATTTATTGGTTTGTACACGTAAATATTTTGAACGAACCCTACAACCGAGAATACAAAGTAACCGAGATCATCAAAGACGATTTGTTTCGAATTGACTTTAATTTGGGCTTCCGCGAGGCCACTAAAATCAATTTGATGTTTAAAGAAGTATTGATTGATATGGTAAACAAAGGCGAAGTGGATGTAACCAGTCGTTACGAATCATTGAGCAAAAACAACATCATTGGTGACTTTAAATTTGTCTTGTCTGAGAAATTCTTATCCAACGACAGCGATTTATTGTGGCACGAAAAAATCATCATGAACACCTATTTCATCATCAAAAAATTCAGTTTGTCTGAAGAGCGTGGTTTTGGTTTGGATAGCAGTTCAGTGAAAATTGAAAAATTCCCAATGGTACTGCATCCGCCAGAAAAAATTGGCCTGGTGCGCATCAAATAAATCACAAACACTGTTTCGACAGTGTTTTTTTTGCTGCTCAATTTAGCCGTTGCTAACCAAGATAATACGGGCTATTTAACTACCTTTAGCCCCCAATTTAATTACCCATGAGATTACATCGCAATTTAGTTTACACTACCATAGATTCCCTCAACGCCATTTTTAACGAAGGCGAATACGCCGATAAAGTAGTGGCGCGTGCACTCAAAAAAGACAAACGCTGGGGCAGTTCTGACCGTAAATTTGTGGCCGAAACCATCTACGAAATTGTGCGTTGGAAACGCTTGTATGCCGAAATTGCTGAAGTTAAAGAACCCTTTGACCGCGATAATTTATGGCGGATGTTTGCCGCTTGGGCTGTATTACGTGGGTATCCAATTCCCGATTGGCGTCAACTAGAAGGCACTCCCGAACGAAAAATAAAAGGCCGATTTGACGAATTGTCTAAAATTCGGGTGTACAAGGAATCAATTCCCGATTGGATGGATGCCTTGGGCGTAGCCGAATTGGGCGAGAAAAAATGGGCTACTGAAATTGCTGCTCAAAACCAACCGGCCAAAGTAATTTTGCGTACCAATACACTTAAAACAACCAAAGAAAAACTGCGTGCACTACTCATGGATTTGAACATCGAAACCGAGTATTTACCCGATCAGCCGGACGCTTTGGTGTTGAAAGAGCGCGCAAATGTGTTTTTGACCGACGCGTTCAAAGAGGGTTTTTTTGAAGTACAAGATGCCAGTTCCCAATTGGTAGCGGCCTTTTTGGATGTGGCTCCTGGCATGCGCGTAGTAGATACCTGTGCAGGTGCAGGAGGAAAAACCTTGCACATGGCTTCCTTGATGGAAAACAAAGGCCAATTGATCGCGATGGATTTGTATGAAAGTAAACTCAAACAACTCAAATTACGCGCCAAACGCAATGGGGCATTTAACATAGAATACCGCATTATTGATTCAACCAAAGTGATCAAAAAATTGCACGAAAAAGCCGATCGCGTTTTGATTGACGCGCCCTGCAGCGGATTAGGTGTATTAAAACGCAACCCGGATGCCAAATGGAAACTGCAACCAGAATTCATAGATAACATCAAAAAAGTACAAGCCGAAGTTTTAGAAAATTACTCTAAGATTGTAAAACCGGGCGGAAAATTAGTCTATGCTACCTGTTCTATTTTGCCTTCGGAAAACGAAAATCAAATTAAAAATTTCCTGAAAACCGAAATTGGAAAGGAATTTACCTTTGTGAAAGATGTGAAAATTTTAGCCTCAGAATCGGGATTTGATGGATTCTATATGGCAAAATTGGAACGCAAATTAAACGCAACACCTACTAACTAATACCCATTACAATCATGAAAAATATTTTTTTGTACGCCATTTTACTTATTGGATTTATTGGTTTTGCTCAACCACCTGCCGGCTACTATAATTCCGCTACTGGAACAGGATATACGCTTAAAACACAATTATTCAACATAATTAATAACCACAATGACCGCGGGTATTCTGGTTTATATACTACCTACCTCACCTCTGACAAGGATTTTTTCTACGAAAACGACGGAACACTTTTGGATAATTATTCTGAAAATCCTTTTGGGCCAGATGCCTACAATTTCACCTATGGCATCAACCAAGACGACGGCACCGGCGGTAGTAACGAAGGCGAACGTTACAACCGCGAACATATCGTTCCGCAATCGGTGTTTAATCAAGCTACTCCCATGTACTCAGACGCCCATTTTGTGGTGCCCTCAGATAAAAAAGTAAATGCCCAACGCGGCGATTTGCCTTTTGGCAAAGTAGGCAATGCCAATTGGACATCACTTAATGGAAGTAAACGCGGGAATAATTTGAATTCAGGTTATTCAGCCGGATATTCGGATATCGTGTTTGAACCCATCGACGAATTTAAAGGTGATATTGCACGGAACCTCCTTTATTTTGCGACGCGTTACGAAGATGTAGTTGCTGGATTCAACTACGTGATGTTTAATAATACGTCCAATCAGGTTTTTGCTCAGCCCTTCCTTAACATCCTGCTTACTTGGAATCAACAAGATCCTGTGAGCAACAGAGAAATCGCACGCAACAATGCCATTTATGCCCGTCAAGGGAATCGAAATCCGTACATAGACAATTCAAATTACGTAACTTCAGTGTGGGGACAACCTTTGGCTAATAATCAATTTGCGTTATCAGAGGCTGTATTGATTTATCCAAACCCTTCACATACGAATAGCATTACACTTGAAAGCACAAGGCCAATCAATGAAATTAGTTTGGTAACCATAAGTGGTCAATGCATTCAACACCTTGTAAATCCAACGATTTTAGATTCTAAAATCACCTTAACGAATATTCCGACTGGTTTTTATCTGATTAAACTAAAATCAGATTCGCTCGAAGTAACCAAAAAAGTTTGCTTATACTAAAAGCGTTTTTGCAATTTTTAATTCAAAAAAAATCCTCCAATTGGAGGATTTTTATTTTTAACTGTTAATTGATTTATTAGTCATTCATCGAAATCAAAAACTCTTCGTTGTTGCGGGTTTTCTTGAAACGGTCGTTGATGAAATCCATGGCTTCAACCGGATTCATATCGGATAAGTATTTGCGCATTATCCACATGCGTTGCAAGGTTTTTTCATCCAATAACAAATCATCGCGACGTGTACTAGACGAAGTCAAATCAATTGCTGGGAAAATACGTTTGTTGGCAATTTTACGATCCAACTGCAATTCCATGTTTCCGGTACCTTTAAATTCTTCAAAAATCACCTCATCCATTTTAGAGCCTGTTTCAGTAAGCGCGGTTGCTATAATACTCAAAGATCCGCCATTTTCAACATTACGGGCAGCGCCAAAGAAACGTTTTGGTTTTTGCAAAGCGTTGGCATCAACTCCCCCACTCAATACTTTTCCCGAGGCAGGCTGTACCGTGTTATACGCACGGGCCAAACGGGTAATCGAATCCAATAAAATCACTACATCGTGTCCACATTCTACCAAACGTTTGGCTTTCTCGAGTACAATGTTGGCAATTTTTACGTGTTCTTGTGGTTCTCTGTCAAAGGTTGATGCAATCACTTCACCACGAACCGAACGCTGCATATCGGTTACTTCTTCTGGTCGTTCGTCAATCAACAACACCAACAAATATACTTCGGGGTGATTGGCAGCAATGGCATTGGCAATATCCTTCAACAACATGGTTTTACCCGTTTTGGGCTGGGCCACAATCATTCCGCGTTGTCCTTTCCCGATCGGAGAAAACAAATCGATGATGCGGGTAGAAATAGAACTTCCTTTGTCGGCGATTCTAAATTTTTCGGTAGGAAATACAGGTGTTAAATGCTCAAATGATACACGATCGCGCACCACTTGTGGATCATGACCATTAATTTTTAACACGCGCACCAAGGGGAAAAACTTCTCTCCCTCTTTAGGCGGACGCACCACGCCTTTTACGGTATCACCCGTTTTTAAGCCAAACAAACGAATTTGTGAAGTAGACAAATAAATATCATCGGGCGATGCCAAATAGTTGTAATCAGATGAACGCAAAAATCCGTAGCCATCGGGCATCATTTCTAATACGCCTTCGCTTTCGATGATGCCATCAAATTCAAAATCGGCATCGCGAAAATTGGGGCTTTTTTTGTTTTTAAAACTGGGGTTTTGGTTTCCGTTTGGAATATTTTGAGACTGCTGCAGATTGTGTTTGGGATGCTGCGGCTTATTGTGCTGTGGTTTTATATCGTTTGAAACTGCATCTGGGGAGGTGTTTTCCTGTTGAGCAGATTCGGAGCTTGTAGGTTGATCGTTTTTGGGAGTCTGCTCTGCCTGGGCTTTCATGGCCTGTTTCTTCTCGTATTCGGCTTTGTTAAATTTGGGTTTTGGTCCGCGTTTCAACAGCATTACTGCAGGTGGATCAACTGGTGTTTCATTAGTTGAAGATGCAGGTTCAACGGCAGTAAATAAAGTATCAGGCGCTACTGCAGGAGATTTATCGGCGGTAATTCGCGCTCTTTTGAGTTTATCCTCAGCCGATGAAGAGGGAGCAGCTCCGCTTTGATTTTGAAGGGCTAAAATTTCAGCAATGAGGGCTTCTTTTTTTACGCCGGCATATTTTATTTTTTTGGATGCTTTGGCAATGTCCTGAAGCTCAGTAAGCTTCATTTCTTTTAATGCAGAAATGTCAAACATGAATATGTTCTTTTAATTAAAATTAGATTGGGAATGATAACGAAATAAGGGGTGTGGATTTTCTTTTGAATAGAATCGTACGGGTGTAGTTTGTACGTTTTGTGTTGCAATAATACGAATAAATATTCAGCATGCAATAGTATTTATTTAAAAAGAAACTTTATTTTTGTGCCTCATCCTGCTCACATGATACAACGCATTCAAACCCTTTATATGCTATTGGCTTTCCTTTTGGTGGGTGTTTTACCCTTTTTTATTCCGCTTTGGAATACAGCTGAGGGTCCATTTTATTTTATGCAAGATATTACCTATACGGCCATGGTTGGACTAAACGTTTCGTTGCTGTTGGTGAGTATTTTATTTTACAAAAAAAGACAACATCAATTTGTGTTAAACAGATTGAACATGATAATAATGTTAATTTTATTGGGATTATTTGTGTATCGGTCACTAAATGTATCTGGAGGAACTGCTGCAGTTTCGGAGAAAGGTATTGGGATCTATCTTCCGCTTATTTCTATCGTTTTGTTGGCGCTTGCCAATAAAGCCATTAAGAAGGATGAAGAACTCGTAAAATCTGTAGATCGATTGAGGTAAACCTATAAACTTAGTTTATTAGTGCGAAGAAAAACCTGTCCCTGTGACGGGTTTTTTTTGTGCCTATTTGGTACCCAATTCGATGATTTCTAAGTCTTTAATTTGGGCACCATCAATCACAAAGCGAAGCATGGTGCGTACTTGGTGAAATCCGCTCTTGCCAGCCGCACCCGGATTCATATGAAGTAAATTGAGTTTTTGATCAAACTGTACCTTAAGAATATGCGAATGACCGCAGATAAACAGTTTCGGCGGATTGGCAGTCAAGGCAGCACGAATAGCTGGATTGTATTTGCCGGGATAGCCGCCAATGTGGGTAATCCAAACCGATACATCCTCGCAAAAAAATTGGTTATGCAACGGAAATTCCATACGGGCTTTGTCGTTGTCAATATTACCAAATACAGCCCGCAATGGTTTTAGTATTTTAATAGCATCAGTTACCGCTAGGTTGCCAATGTCGCCTGCATGCCAAACCTCATCTACCATACGCACATACTTAAGCATGGCTTCATCCAAATGACTGTGGGTATCCGATAACAAGAGAATTTTCTTCACTAAAATGGAATTTTGAAATGCAAAAATAGGTATTAATTGCACGAATAAACTGCTGTAAAATGGCAAAAAACTTTAGTCCATCACGCCGCCTCGCTTTTAAAATCCTTCGTACATTTACCCACACAAAATAAGCTTTTCGACTTGCGATATTTTATTCAATTTTCCTACAACGGCACACATTATCACGGTTGGCAAATTCAACCCAATGCTATATCGGTACAAGAAATTCTCACCCAAGGGATGCAAACTATTATAAACCCTGCCATTGAGCTTACGGGTGCCGGACGTACCGATGCTGGCGTGCATGCCAAGCAAATGTTTGCACATTTTGACACAACGCAAGAATTGGATACCGAAAAACTGGTGTATAAACTCAATGCCTATTTGCCGAAAGACATTGGCGTGCAGCGAATTTTTGCTGTTTCACCCGATGCACATGCCCGTTTTGATGCCAGCAAACGCACCTACGAATACCACATGCACACCCAAAAAAATCCGTTTTTAACCGATTTGAGTTGGTATTATCAACCCGAATTAGATGTGATTCACATGAATGAAGCCGCGCAGCTTTTGCTTCAACACACCGATTTTCAGTGCTTTTCTAAAGTGCATACCGATGTAGCCACCTTTGATTGCAAAATATACGAGGCAAGTTGGACGCATGAAAATCAGAATTTGGTTTTTACCATATCGGCTGATCGTTTTTTGCGCAATATGGTACGTGCAATTGTAGGTACCCTAATTAATGTGGGGCTTCACAAAACCTCACTTCCTGAATTTGAACAAATTATTAGAAGTAAAAATCGCGCCGAAGCTGGATTTTCTGTGCCTGCACATGGCTTATACTTAACCAAAATTGAATACCCCTACTGCTAACTCCCCTACTAGCTATGAAAGCCACTGCCTTTGACACAAAAGTCTTTACACGCATCATCACCTACGCCAAGCCCTACAAAGCAAGGTATTATGGAGTAATCGGTTTTGCTATTTTTCTGTCTTTTTTTGCGGCTCTCCGTCCCTATTTGCTCAAGCAGACCGTTGATTTATACATTAAAACGCAAGACGCGCAGGGCTTACTGCTGTATGTAAGCCTAATGGGAATTGTTCTCATCTTTGAAGTTCTTTCGCAGTACTACTTTGTGTATTGGGCCAATTGGCTGGGTCAAGACATTGTAAAAGACATCCGCGTGAAGTTGTTTGCCCATTTGCTGCAATTCCGGATGAATTATTTTGATACTGCACCAGTGGGCCAACTGGTTACGCGTTCGGTGGCAGATATTGAACAAATAGCCAAAATTTTTAGTCAGGGGCTGTTTATGATCATCAGTGACTTACTCAAAATGATTGTGGTTCTGGCCTTTATGTTTTATATGAACTGGAAACTCACCTGGATTGTAGTTGTGGCCATGCCTGTTTTAGTATTTTTTACCCGCATTTTTCAACGCAAAATGCAACTGGCGTTTGAGGATGTGCGCAACCAAATTGCCCATATGAACACCTTTGTACAAGAGCGGGTTACGGGCATGAAAATCGTACAGTTGTTTCAACGGGAAGCCATTGAAGCCAAAAAGTTTTCAGAAATTAATGACAAACACCGCAAGGCCTGGATAAAAACCATTTTATACAACTCCATCTTTTTCCCAATTGCCGATATAATTACCTCGCTTTCTTTGGGTTTTGTTGTGCTATATGGCGGTATCAATATTTTGAATGGCGATCATTTTACCACCTTTGGTGATTTATTTTCTTACACCATGTTTATCGGCATGTTATTTAATCCGTTGCGTCAAATTGCCGATAAATTCAACGAAATGCAAATGGGCATGATTGCAGCCAACCGGGTTTTTGATATTCTGGACACACAAAATCATTTACAAGAATCAGGTACAATCGGGGCAGCAAGATTTGAGGGAAATATTCAATTCAAAGACGTTCACTTTAGTTATGTTCCTGGCGAGGAAGTCATCAAAGGCATAAGTTTTGAAGTAAAAGCGGGGCAAACCGTGGCCATTGTTGGCGCAACCGGAGCCGGAAAATCAACCATCATCAACTTGTTGAATCGGTTTTATGAAATTGACAAAGGCGACATTTTTATTGACGGCATTAACGTAAATGAATTTCGTTTGGGTTCCATTCGCAAGCAGATAGCCGTGGTGTTGCAAGATGTATTTTTGTTTGCCGATACCATTCTTACAAACATCACACTCAATAATCCCGACATCAGCCAAGAACAAGTAGACGAAGCAGCAAAAAACATAGGCCTTCACGAGTTTATCTTGAGTTTGCCTGGTGGCTACCACTACAATGTAAAAGAACGCGGCGTGATGCTCTCTTCGGGACAACGCCAATTGATTGCCTTTTTACGCGCCTATGTGAGTGCCCCGAGTATTCTAATTTTGGACGAAGCCACTTCCTCTATTGACAGTTACTCAGAGGAATTAATTCAGCATGCAACGGCCAAAATTACCCAAGGCAGAACCTCGATTATTATTGCCCACCGTTTGGCCACAATTATGAATGCCGACACCATTATTGTAATGGATAAAGGACAAATTGTTGAAAAAGGCACGCACGCCGATTTGCTCAAAAAAGAAACAGGGTATTACAAAAAACTATATGATGCGCAATTTGTAACTGATGAAAATGCGTAATGCTTATTATTCAAAATCTCAAACTTCAAATTCAACTAACCAAAAAATACTATTTTTGATTTTTTAAATTCAACGTATGCGCTTTTCTAAAATTGGTCTTCTTTTCATTTTATGTTTTGTTTTGCAACTTGCATCAGCCCAACAACTCGATAGTATTGCGGTAGATCGACAAGAATTTAAAGTTTCCCCAGAACTCACATACAGCTACAAAGCGCCAAAAACCTGGGATATATTTCGTCATATTCCTACTGATTTATATGAATTAGGCAAATTTACAGTACAAAAAGAAAACCTAGAATGGGATGGCTTGGCGTTGGGATCTACTTTAGTTCTTTTGCCTTTTGACCAAAATTTAATCGATGATTCGTCAAAAATTGGCGCGCGATGGGGCTGGACAAACGAGTCGTTATACTACAAAAGAATATTCGGATTAGAAGTAGTTCCCACGAGCATTTCCTCGGCGATGTACTACATTGGCAACGGAAATACCACTTTGCTTTTGAGTGGATTTTTCTATGCGGTAGGGAAAATAGGTCCCGATGACTACCGGGCTTTAAATACATCTAACGAATTGGTTGAAGCATTGATTTCGGTGGGTATCACGACACAAACAATCAAGCGCATTACCGGCAGACAAAGTCCATTTGCGGCTACACAAGCCGGGGGGCATTGGACACCGTTTCCCAGTTTTGCAGCCTATGCAAGCGACACCCCAAGTTATGACGCAGTACCATCAGGCCACATGGCTACTTGGTTTGCCACCTTTACCATTATTGCCGAAAATTATCCCGAATACAAATGGATAAAACCTGTGGGCTATGGTTTGGGTGGAGCTATGGCATTTAATATGATGAGCGGAAAAGTACACTGGGCATCCGATTATCCTATTGCAATATTGATTGGATGCGTGATGGGTAAAAACATTGCCCACCGACGAATCACGAAAATACAAACAGGAGATCCTGTGATAAAAGAGAAAAAAACAAGTTTCAATACGCGCTACAATTTTAATCGAATACTGAACACCAATGTTGTTGGTGCGACCATTACGTTTTAACCATGAAAAACATTTTATTCGCACTGGTGTTGCTTGTACTAATTTCACCAAAAAGCAAGGCACAAAACAGTTCAGTAACAACAGCAGGCGACATTATGCAATTTGTTGTTCCAGCCGCCGCGTTAAGTGCTACTCTACTTTGTAAAGAGGACGAACAAAAACCCACTTGGCAATTCATCAAAACCTATGGTTCAGCAATTATTGCCGCGCAAGTAATGAAACACATTGTGCTTAAACCCAGACCAGACGGAACCGATAATTATTCTTTCCCTTCGGGTCACACCACCAGTGCCTTTGCAGGAGCAGCCTTTATTCAACGTAAATACGGTTGGTCTTATGGAATACCATGTTATGCCATGGCCTCGTTTGTAGGGTATTCGCGCGTGCAAGCAAAAAAGCATGACACCTGGGATGTATTGGGTGGCGCCACTATTGGAATTGTGTCGGCCTATATTTTTGCCAAACCCTACCGCGAATCAAAAGTGGGATTGCTGTTTGATAAATCAAAAAGTAGTTACACCATTGGGTTAACCTATGCTTATTAATGGCAAAATAGCGCAAGAAATTTCAATCATATTTTAGAATTTATCCTTATTTTTGGGCTGCCAAAAAGCACATAAACTAAATCAAAAATACAATCAATATGAAATACGATATCATCGTTTTAGGAAGCGGACCTGGTGGATATGTAACCGCCATTCGTGCCTCACAATTGGGTTTTAAAGTAGCTGTTGTAGAAAAAGAAAGCCTGGGTGGTGTATGCCTTAATTGGGGCTGTATTCCAACCAAAGCGCTTTTAAAATCAGCACAAGTGTTTGATTATCTAAAACACGCTTCAGACTATGGCTTAACCGTTTCTTCGTTTGATAAAGATTTCAATGCCGTGGTAGCGCGTAGCCGAAATGTAGCCGATGGCATGAGCAAAGGCGTACAATTTTTGATGAAAAAAAATAAAATTGACGTAATTGAAGGCTATGGTACTTTGAAAACGGGTAAAAAAGTAGATGTAAAAGCCGCCGACGGAAAAACCACCGAATACAGCGCCGATCATATCATTATTGCAACTGGTGCACGTTCACGCGAGTTACCTAATTTGCCGCAAGACGGTAAAAAAGTAATTGGGTACCGTCAAGCGATGACCTTGCCTTCGCAACCCAAATCGATGATTATTGTAGGATCAGGAGCAATTGGTGTTGAGTTTGCTCATTTTTACAATTCGATGGGAACTGAGGTTACGATTGTTGAGTTTATGCCCAACATCGTTCCAGTTGAAGACGAAGATATCTCCAAACAAATGGAGCGTTCCATGAAAAAAGCCGGTGTAAAAATCATGACCAGTTCAAGCGTAGAACGCATTGACACCAGTGGATCAGGCGTAAAAGCATTTGTAAAAACAGCCAAAGGCGAGGAAGTTCTTGAAGCAGATATGTTGTTATCAGCCGTGGGAATCAAAACCAACATCGAAAATATTGGTTTAGAAGCTGTAGGAATCGCCACCGACAAAGACAAAATTTTAGTAAACGCCTACAACCAAACCAACGTGCCTGGCTATTACGCCATTGGCGATGTTACACCAGGTCAAGCCTTAGCTCACGTGGCTTCGGCTGAAGGAATCAATTGTGTGGAGAAAATTGCAGGATTGCACGTTGATCCAATTGATTATGGAAATATTCCAGGTTGCACCTATGCCACTCCCGAAATTGCTTCTGTGGGATTGACTGAAAAACAAGCCAAAGAAAAAGGATACGAATTAAAAATTGGAAAATTCCCCTTCTCTGCTTCGGGTAAAGCCAAAGCATCTGGTGCATCAGACGGATTTGTAAAAGTAATTTTTGACGCCAAATACGGCGAATGGTTGGGCTGTCATATGATTGGCGCAGGTGTAACCGATATGATTGCCGAGGCTGTAGTGGCTCGAAAATTAGAAACTACTGGCCATGAGATCTTAAAAGCTGTACACCCACACCCTACCATGAGTGAGGCGGTAATGGAAGCAGTAGCCGATGCTTATGGCGAAGTGATTCACTTGTAAAAATCATTCAATTATAAAAAAAACTCCGTTCAAATTGAACGGAGTTTTTTGTTTAGTTGAGCAACAAACTGAGCTGAAACTGATTCAAGCAAAGTAGCGCTTCTCGAATACGGCAGTCTTTGGCTTTGAAAAAACTGGAGTTTGAAAGCACTTCGAATTCGCTTTTTGAAAAATTAGCTTTATGGGATAAGACTTCTCTTTTGAACGAATCAACCAATTTCAATTCTGTACCTGAAAGTTCATTCACCCAATTATCTTCAATGAACAGCTGTTTGGTTTCAAAATTGGCAGGCAATTGCGCTGTTCCGATACTGTGTTTTAGCAACAACTCTTTAACGCCATTTGCTTTTTCAAACCAAGCCAATCGATCAATTTCGCCTTCGGTTGAGACCGTATCGGGTAATTTTACCTTTGCCAACGTACTGAGTTGTTGTTCGTAGCCATAATACAAGGATGTGTAGGAAAAAGCTTCCTCAGTTGTAGCACGTGGACTTCTTACCAGTGTGAGCAACAAGCCACAACCCACTACAATTACGATTGAGGTGACCATTGTGTTTACTTTGGTTTCGGGATTTCGAATACCCGAAAAGAAATAAATTGGCAGAAAAAGGAACACGAGTACAAACAATGCGCTTAGTATGAGGATATTCGCATACGGCCAATGCATGACTTTAAATAAAATACCCAAACTAATGGACATACCGGCTGCAATTCCAATACCTGCACTCCAACGTGCGGTACTTACTTTAGCGTCTTTGGTTGTTAACAAGAACACCAAGGGTAAAAAAAGTAAACTAAATAATAGAATGCTTACCACTAGCATCACCGATGCGCCTGGCCAATGCATGAATTTAAATACCAAGCCCAACACGAGCAATAGAGTAGCGAGACTTCCGCTTCGAATCATGGTGTTTTTCATAAGATAATAATGTTTAAAAGTGAGTAAATTGATGGTTTCTTTTTCTATTTCATACAGATCATTCTTGTAAAAAGTAGGAATAATTTGCTGGTAATAGTCCTCAAAATCTCCATCTGATTTCAAGTTGCGCTCAATAATACAACATACATGATCCAACAGATCGTCCTGCAGTTCGACCCGCGTAATGCCTCGTGCACGGAGGTCATTGCGTATGAATTCAATTTGTATGTCTGAAAGCACGTACATTTATATGGGTTGCGTTTTTAGGTCAAGTAAAATGCGAAGTGTTGCCATGAATTCGGCCAGTTCATTTAATTTTTCTTTTGTTTTTTGCTGCCCCGTTGAACTCAAACAGTAATACTTACGCAGGCGTTTGCCAATGTATTCGTTTTCAATTACAACCAAACCTTCAGCCTCTAAAGCATGTAAAGTGGGATACAGCGCCCCTTCGGTAATTTGAATGCGATTTCCTGATAGTTCTTTAACGCGTTGAGTAATTTCATACCCATACATGCGGTTGTTTTGCTCGAGTTGTTTTAACACAATTGTTTTTAAGGTGCCTTTTAATAATTCGCTTGAGTACATCATAAGTTGTTTGTTAGACTAACGCAAATATACATAAGAATATTATGCATTAGAGATTAATGCATAAAAAAAGACCAAAATTGGTCTTTTTATTTTTTTTAATTAAAAACTTATTGGATGCATTCCAGCAATACTGAGACAAAATAATCGACTTCTTCTCTAGTATTGGTATGGCTAAACGAAAGCCGTATCGAAGGATGCAGTTGCTCATCTGGACTCAATAGTTCGGCCAAAACGTGCGAAGGTTTGGCACTTCCCGATTGACAGGCGCTGCCTCTGGAAACTGCAATGCCTTTCATATCCAATTGAAACAACAACATATCTTGCTGTTTTGCCGAGCAAGGAATTTGCACATTTAAAATGGTATGCAAACCAGATATACTCCCGTTTAATTTGCATCCTGGAATCTGCGAAAGCAATTGATCATGTGCGTATTGTTTAACTTCATGAATTGTAGCGGTGTGTTGAGGCAATTCATCACAAGCCAATTCTAAAGCTCGGGACATCCCTACAATTGACGGCACTGATTCTGTACCCGGACGCAAGCCTTTTTCTTGTTCGCCACCAAATAATATAGGCTGCAAGGGAATGCCTTTTTTAACATAAACAAAGCCAACACCTTTGGGGCCGTGAAATTTGTGGGCACTCGCAACCGCAAAATCAACTGGAATTTGAGAAAAATCATGCGTTAATTTACCCATCGACTGAACCATATCCGAATGAAAATACGCATGGTGTTGTTGGCAAATTCGACTGGTTTTGGCTAAATCTAATGTGGTTCCAATTTCATTATTTACGTGCATTAACGAAACCAAAGTAGGAATTTCTTGACCCAATAAGCGAACCAAATCAGCGTAATTAACCGCTCCATCGCTATCGAACTGAACAAAATCAAGTTGTATATTTTGAGTTTCGTGTAAATTTTCAAGTACATGTAATACAGCATGATGCTCAATTTTACTTGAAATGATTCTTTTAACTCCTAAGTCACGCACAGCCGTTTGCAACACCCAGTTATTGCCCTCCGTTCCTCCTGAGGTAAATACAATCTCGGCTGCTGTAGCTCCACAACATTTTGCTATTGATTTACGAGCCATTTCTAATTTACTTTTGGCCTGGCGACCAAAGCCATGAGAAGAAGATGGATTACCAAAATCCAATTCCATAACCTCTACCATCTCTTGTATCACACGCGGATCCATTGCTGTGGTAGCGGCATTGTCAAAATATACTTTTTTCATAAAATGTAACCCAAAATACCGGCTTGCAATGTGCTGTAAATTGGTTGTTATATGTGAATTAATATGCTATTTTTGCGGGGCTAAAGTACAAATTAACAACTACTTTTTGGTTTGTGTTTGCCCAATACATTTATCGATTATGAAAAAACTTTTCCTTTCTCTTGTTGCAATCACGCTACTAAACAGTTGTGATGACGGCGATTTAACCATAGACACCATCAATTTTGATAACGCTACAGCACAAGAATGCACCTTAAACAATGTAGTGTATAAAATCAACGGCAATCAGTTATTACTCATAGAGATTCCGCTTAGCAGTTTGCCCTACGAAAATAAAGTGGGCGTAAAAAGCTTCCCAATTAACACAACCAATCGCGTGCTCTACAGAGGCTACAACAACGCCGTAACTGGAGCCAGCATTTGCGCAACTATACCACCCGCAACACCAGCTGTAATTGAAGAATGGATAGCTATTGCAGGAACAATTTCTATAACTACTACCGCTATATACAATACGCCAAACCCCACAACGGGCGCTATAAAAATTAGCAAATACCGTCACTCGATTACGTTCAACAACATCACCTTTGCTAAACCATCTGGTAATCAAGTGTATGAAACTTTTGTGTTTGGCGACTTTGACACCAACGCCAACAACCTCCCCATGACTTTCAATCCTGATTCAATTCAATTGTGCAACAGTAGCAACACCCTGTACAATGCGCAAAACGGGGGGATTGAGGGACTATTTATACAAAATCTTTCCACTAATTTATTGGATACTTCTGTTCTTGGAACCGCCAAAACGGCTTTACTTAACACCAACAACGAAAACATGTTAAGCTACCGTTTGTTTAGCTTGGCACTATCTTTAGGTGGGAATTCAGCGTATTTTTGCACCTCACCACTTCCCCAAAATCCATTGGTTAAAGAAGAATGGACTGCTCAAGCTGGCGTAGCCAATACCAGCGGAATTATTGAAGTAACCACAAGCACAAATGGAAGCGGATTTTCGCACAGCATTCACCTGAAAGGCGTGACATTCAACAATCCATCAGCAGGGAGCACGTTTTATTACGGTGATGACATCCTTATTGGAACCTTACTCACAAACTAAACAACTTACTTTTTTTCTGCCTAATCCCTACTTCTGTGGCGCCTTGGCCATATTTTTGGTAATTGGCATCTTGGAAGTACACTTCTTCATACCGGCCCAGCATAAAATCCAACTCCGATTTTAAAACACCTTCACCCACACCGTGTATGAAAATGATTTTTGGAATACGGTTTTTAATGGCAAATTCTATGTGACGTTTGGCTGTTTCCATTTGCAAATTCAAGATCTCATAATTGCTCATATGACGCCAACGTTGCACCAATTTTTCAATGTGCAAATCAAATTCAGGCGCAGGAATTACCGCTGATGTTTTGAATGAAATGGGATTTTGCTTGCGTTTTATCGTTTCTTTTTCGGCTTTAATTATATTTGAATTAAAACTTTTTATTTTTGAATCTAAATCACTGGAATTGTTTATTTTAATTAATTCTTTGACAAAATATGTCATTACAAATCCATCTGTAGTTTCAATGGTAACTTGGTCTTTTTCGCAACGCAATACTAGGCCTTCATATGCATCATCCAATACTGCTACTCTATCGCCTGGATTAAACATGTTCGTCTGATTTATCGGATTCTTTACTGGGCGTTTTAGCACTCAATCTCATCATACCAAACATAAATATCAAAACCAACGCGCAGCTTATAAAAATAGAACTGGGTTCTTGACTAGATTCGTAAAACAACAAGCCGGCTGCAGCGCCCAAAACCAGTAAAAAACGTATTGTTTTCATGTGAATAATTGATTTAATTTGTACCGGTCTCAAAAGTACTAAACTTTAGAGTAGCATTTAAAAATAAACAAGCCCGTTATGCAGTTAGATCGTTTTTTATTGCCTTGTGTAAACAAGAAAATATTTGGAATTGATTGTTTAGGTTGTGGGTTACAACGTGCTTTAATTCAAGTTTTTGAATTCGATTTTAAAAAGGCATTTTTTCAATTTCCTGCGATATATACCACCTTGCTTTTTTTACTTGTGCTCGCACTACATTTTGCAGACGAAACGAGGAATTACAGCAAAGCACTTCAAGCAACTGCGGTGGGAAACGGAGCTGTAATGCTACTCGCCTATTTTTACAAATTTCACTCAATCATTTAATACCATGACAAATCAAAAATTACCCAACGCCAACACCATCTTAATCTTAAGTGTATTATCGGTAATCACCTGCTGCCTGTATGGAATTGTGGGAATTGTTCTGGCTGTAGTTGCTATTCAAAAAGCCAAAAAAGAAGAGCAACTCTATTGGGAAAACCCCGAACAATATGCGGGTTTAGGAACAGTAAATGCAGCCCGGGTAATCGCTGTTATTGGACTTATTCTTAGCACAATTTATTTAATTTTCACGCTCTACATTTGGATTGTGGTAGGCGAAGAAGGCATGGCAGCGTTTCAGCAAAACCTCATCGAAAAGGCCCGCTACCAAGAAGAAATGAACCAATAAAAAAAGGAGCTTTTAGGCTCCTTTTTTGTTAGTTTTCAAATTGTTGCAGCGTATCTGTGATGATTTTCACACAGTCCAACAGTTGATTCGCTGTCATAACCAAGGGCGGTGCAAATCGAATGATATTGCCGTGAGTGGGCTTGGCAAGCAAGCCATTGGCAGCCATAGCTACACAAATATTCCATGCGGTATCACTATCTTCGGTATCGTTTATTACAATTGCGTTTAGCAAGCCTTTTCCTCGCACCAAACTCACAATAGAACTACCTTGTATGTATTCGTTCATTTTCTCGCGGAAGAGCTTTCCTAATTTGCGTGCGTTTTGGGCCAACTCTTCTTCTTGTACCACCTCAAGTGCTGCTACAGCAACAGCGGCAGCCACGGGATTTCCACCAAATGTCGATCCGTGTTGACCGGGGTGAATCACTCCCATAATGGCATCATCTGCCAACACAGCCGAAACGGGATAAACTCCTCCAGATAAAGCTTTACCTAAAATCAACAAATCAGGTCGGGCATAAGAAGGTTGGCGTTCGCAGGCATTTTCACAACTACAATTTCCGCAAACCGCCAACAACGATCCTGTACGGGCGATTCCCGTTTGAATTTCATCGGCGATAAACAAGACGTTATATTGGTTGCAAAGTGCTTTTACACATTGCATATAGTCGTCAGCTGGGGTATATACTCCCGCTTCACCTTGTATGGGCTCCACTAAAAAACCGGCCACATTGGAATTGTTCTTTAAAACTTGTTCCAAA
>JBJOOG010000020.1:0-9054 GCA_046051465.1 Bacteroidota bacterium
ACAAAGCCGGTCGCTTTTTATTGAAAAAAGGGATGAACAGCAATGAAATTGTGAATGCCTTGCGCCAAAACATCCCCGTAAAATTGGCCTTCAATAACCAAGAACGCCTAGAGAATTTTGCTGGACGCATTGGTGCACAACTGGAAGCCGATAGTTTGTCGGTCTTGAACGCCTGTTTGGATCCGCAATTTTTGGCCAATAATGGCTTGAACAAAAACAATGTGTTGTCCATATTTATCCCGAATTCGTACGAGTTTTTTTGGAACACCTCGGCTGAGGTTTTTCGCGACAAAATGCTGAAAGAATACCACAAATTTTGGACGTCCGCTCGTGTAGAGAAAGCCAAAAAATTGAACCTTAATCCCGAAGAAGTGATTGCATTGGCTTCGATTGTACACAAAGAAACCGTAAAAGCCGATGAGCGGCCTTTAGTCGCAGGCGTGTATCTAAACCGTTTGCAAAAAGGCATGAAGCTAGAAGCTGATCCAACGGTGATTTATGCGGTTAAATTGGTATCCAATGATTTTAACCAAGTCATCAAACGCGTTTTGTTTAAAGATTTAGAGACCAATTCGCCCTATAATACCTACAAGTTTGTCGGCTTACCTCCCGGACCCATCGCCATGCCCGATATATCAGCTATTGATGCGGTATTGAATCCGGCAAAACACAACTACATTTATTTTTGTGCCAGTGTAACCCGATTTGGATACCACGAATTTGCAGTGACACCTGCCCAACATGAAGGCAACCGCAAAAAATATGTGGCTTGGGTGAGTAGTCAAGGCATAAAACGTTAAACGATGCAACGCCTCTGGCTGGTTATTTCTTGCTTTGGAATTGTACTTCAATTGGCTGCACAAGATAAGCTAGACCGCTTTTTGAAACCTGCTGATTCTTTGCAAATTTCCCGTCGTTCAGCGGTTGTGATTTCCGAAACTTCACTTTCAGTAACCGCCCTTGTGGGATTGTCGCAACTTTGGTACGCTGATTATCCCAAATCCAATTTTCATTTTATAGATGATTCAAACGAATGGATGCAACTGGACAAAGCAGGGCATGTGTTTTCAAGTTATCATTTAGGTCGATTTAGTGCAGAAGCTCTGGCTTGGAGTGGAGTTTCTAAAAAAGATCAATTGGTATATGGCGCAACCTACGGCTTTGCTTTTCTTACTGCGGTCGAAGTATTAGACGGCTATTCGGCGCAATGGGGTGCTTCCTGGTCAGATGTGGCCGCCAATGCAGCAGGTACAGCACTCTATATCTCGCAAGAATTGTGGTGGCGCGAGCAGCGTATTGTTCCTAAGTATTCGTTTCATACAACTTCCTACGCCCAACAGCGCCCGGACCTATTAGGTTCTTCCTTGCAAGAACAATTGCTCAAAGACTACAATGGCCAAACCTATTGGCTTTCTATAAATGTAAACGCTTTTTTAAAATCCAAATCTATTCCTGCTTGGTTTAATGTAGCGCTGGGCTATGGGGCAGATGGGATGCTTTCGGCTGATGCCCTTTCGCCTATTTCAAGCCTATCTCCTGCGGCAAGAACCCGACAAATTTACCTGAGTTTGGATGTCGATTTAACTAGAATTAAAACCAAATCACATTTTTTGAAGACGGTTTGTTCGGTTTTTAACACCATCAAAATTCCAGCTCCCACTATTGAATTCAAGGGTTCAACTAAGGCCATATTTCATCCAATTTACTTTTAGAAAATATTAACTGATTGATAGTCAGATTTATACTATTTGTTGTATATTTGGCCCGTAGAAATTTCTCGTGGTGACAGCAGGGAAGAAAACCAATTTATGATAAAAAGATGGGCATTAATCACCGTAGTCTTTGCAACAATTCTCTATTTTACTTCTGGGTTTAGTACATTCATTCCAACCCAAACGTACACCCAAGCCGAGCTTATCAAATCACAATCGGCCTATTTGTTTCCCTCAATTAATCCAAACGAATACCAAATTTTAAGCACGCCCTATACGGCCAAGTTTTTTATTGGATTTAAAGAAGCATTGGCATTCAAAGAATCTCAAGGTAAATACCATAAAATCAATACCTTGGGCTATATGGGTAAATACCAATTTGGTGCCGAAACCTTGCGTGAAATAGGCATTTCCAATCACCAGCATTTTTTGCAAAACCCGCGTTTGCAAGAAAAAGCCTTTTTGGTGTTGTTGGCTAAAAATAAATGGGATTTACAAGATGAAATTGATGTTTTTTCAGGAAAAACCATTGCCGGCGTGCGCGTAACCGAGTCGGGCATATTGGCCGCTGCCCATTTGGGTGGGGTACGCTCTGTAAAGAAGTTTTTATACAGCCAAGGCAAACGTAAGTGCAAAGACCAATACGGTTCAAGCGTTCGTAACTATATGCGTGATTTTGGTGGATTTGAAACACAAGCTATTGTGGCACAAAACAATCCAACAGTGCAATAATTAAGTTGTTCGTATAAAAGAAAAGCCCGTTTTTATAAACGGGCTTTTCTTTTTACATGCGGTGTAAGATAAAAATCGTTGGCCGGTTATGTAAGTCAAGCTTTACTTTTTTCCAGTCTTGTATGCGCATTGTTTTGATGTATTCGGTAGGCAAGGTGATGTCGCAGGCAATGCACAAAAAAGTATTGGGTTGTAGGCATTGCAGCAAATCCTCTACCAATTTGTTGTTGCGGTAGGGCGTTTCGATAAACAGCTGGGATTGGTTTTTGTCTTGAGCAAGTCGCTCCAATTGTTTCAATGCCGATTTTTTTTCGGCTTTATCGATAGGTAAATAGCCATTAAAGGCAAAACTTTGTCCGTTCATTCCCGATGCCATTAAAGCCAAGGTTATTGACGAAGGACCTACTAAAGGCACTACGGTAATCCCTTTTTCGTGTGCCAATTTTACAATCACTGCTCCTGGATCGGCAATACCTGGACAACCGGCTTCACTCATGAGTCCCATGTTTTTGCCAGCTAAGCAAGCTTGAATCATGCCCAAGTGCTCGCTGTCTTTGGTGTGTTTGTTCAAGGCAAACAAGCGTAAATTGGCTTGAATTTTTTCTGGATAAATACTCTTAATGAATTTTCGCGCTGTTTTTTCGTTTTCAACAATGTAGTCATCAAGTAATTCGATGGTTCGTTTTACCGTAAAAGGCAAAACAGCCAAAGGATCGCATTCGCCCAAGGTGGTGGGAATGAGGTATAATTTACCTTTGGTAATTGTCGAATTCATTTAGTTTGGGTGTTTGTGCAACAAGCGTTCGGCCAAAACGGTGCAGGCTTGATCTAACATTTGGTAAACCTGAGTAAACCCATTGGCTAATCCATAATAGGGATCGGGCACATCCACATTTTCTCCGGGAAAAAGTTCGTTCAAGATGAGTTGTACTTTTTGTTTTTGTTCGGGCGTTTGAGCCAATTCTATGACATGTTCATGATTGGATTGATCCATCACGAATATATAATCAAACTCGTCAAAAAAAGCAGCAGTGAATTGTTGTCCACGTTGGTGACTAATGTCAACTCCGTTTTTCTTAGCAACAGCAATAGAACGGTCATCGGGTTTTTTGCCAACATGCCAATGCGCAGTTCCGGCTGATTCAATTGTAAAAGCAGGGCTGGGAAGTTTGGATCGTAAAATACCTTCTGCTAATGGTGATCGGCAAATATTGCCCAAACAAACCATCACAATTTTTACGGGCATGTTTAGAGGGATAATTTTTTATTGATGTCCTCCACAAATTTTTTGAATTGCTTGTCGGTAGAAACCAAGTTATCTACGGTTTTGCAGGCGTGTAGAACTGTGGCATGGTCGCGGTCTCCAATTTGTGAGCCAATGTTGGCCAAGGAAGCTTTGGTGAATTTTTTAGCAAAAAACATCGCCAACTGACGTGCCTGAACCACATGACGCTTGCGTGTTTTGGACTGCAAGGTATCGATATCTAATTGGAAGTAATCGGAAACAATTTTTTGGATGTAATCGATAGAAATTTCGCGTTTTACGTTTTTCACAAACTTTTCAACTACATGTTTGGCCAACTCAATGGTTACCTCTTTTTTGTTGAAGGAAGATTGCGCAATCAAGGAAATAATGGCGCCTTCTAATTCGCGAACATTCGATTTAATATTGCGTGCTACGTATTCAATGATTTCGTCTGGCATCTCAACACCGTCGCGGTACAAGATGTTTTTCAATATCGAAATACGCGTTTCGTAATCGGGCTGATGCAACTCGGCCGATAATCCCCATTTGAATCGCGACAACAAGCGTTGCTCGATGTCTTGCATGTCAACAGGTGCTTTATCAGAAGTTAAAATAACTTGCTTGCCGTTTTGGTGCAGGTAATTAAAAATGTGGAAAAACACATCCTGGGTTCCGGTTTTACCCGAGAGGAATTGCACGTCATCAATGATCAATACGTCGATCAATTGATAAAAGTGAATAAAGTCGTTGCGGTTGTTTTTCTTAACCGAATCGATATATTGTTGGGTGAAAATTTCAGCAGAGATGTACAATACTGTTTTTTCTGGATACTTGTCTTTGATTTCAACACCTATAGCATGTGCCAAGTGTGTTTTACCTAAACCTACTCCACCAAAAATCAACAGCGGGTTAAAAGAAGTTCCACCTGGTTTATTGGCAACAGCCATACCAGCTGAACGCGCCAATCGGTTGGAATCTCCTTCTAGGAAATTTTCAAAACTATAATTGGCATTGAGTTGGGATTCGATTTTTAAATTGCGAATGCCCGGTATAATAAACGGATTTTTTAATTCGGGGTTGAGGTTTTTGAACGGGGCATCTACCTCTTGTGGCTTCATTGAGCTACGGTGTGCGCTTGGCAATTGCTCAGTGAAGGGTTGTTTGTTGCCGTAGGTGTTCTCCATGTTGATTTTGTAAATCAATTGGGCATTGGCACCGAGTTCTTTGGTTAAGGCAACTTTGAGTAATTTAACGTAATGCTCCTCTAGCCATTCGTAGAAAAATTTACTTGGGACTTGAATGTATAGCGCATTATCAGTAAGCTTCACTGATTTTATCGGCTCAAACCACGTTTTGTAGGCTTGATCAGAGATGTTGTCCTTTATAAATAAAAGACAGTTTTCCCATACCGATTGTACAGTTTTGCTCATAAATTTGGTTAAATTTGTGTTTTTTAATCTAGGTTATTCTACAAGTAAAACGGATTGTTTGTCCTTGTTTTTTGGGGTAACAAATATGTGAACAAAAATCGTTAAAAAAAAATATTTTTCAAGTTGATTTTTAAAAAATATTATTGTATTACGAATTAAATTTTACCTTTTTTTAACCTCAAATTAATCTTACAAAATATGTCTTCACATCAAATTGAAGTTCGAGTACGTTACTCAGAAACCGATCAAATGGGCGTGGTTTATCACGGAAATTACATCCCTTATTTTGAAATTGGTCGAGTGGAATGGCTTAGAAACAAAGGAGTTTCATATAAAAGTTTGGAAGAGAGCGGGATTGCTTTGCCCATAGTTTCCATGACGATCAATTACAAAAAGCCGGCTCGATATGACGACTTGCTTACCGTAAAAACTACCTTTAAACAATACAGTTCGGTGAAGATTGAATTTGATTGTGAAATTTGGAGTGAAGAAAATGAATTGTTAACAACTGCTCAATTTATCTTAGTTTTTGTCGATGTAAAACAGGGCAAAGCCATAGTTCCGCCACCCCACATTTTATCTATTATTTCGAGTTAATTCAATTCTTTTTTTTCAATACAATCTCATATAGATTTTCAAAAGCGGCAAGCAAATTGGCCTCAGCACTTTTTCGTGTGGAGAGTTCTATTTCGCATTGCATATCCATTTTTTGAGATAAAATGACTAGGTTTTTTTCTTTGATTACGCGCATTACTTTATTGAGTTGGGCATAATCAAATCGCGCCACATAGCTAACATCGATTGTTTTTTCAATTAGGCTGGCCGATTCAAGTGTTTGTTGAGCAGCCGTTTTATAAGCGCTAATCAATCCGCCAACGCCCAATTTTACGCCACCAAAATAACGCACGATTACCAGCAGCACATTGGTAATCCCAAACGATTGAATCTGACCGTATATAGGTATTCCTGCACTGCCACTGGGCTCGCCGTCGTCGTTGGCACGGTAGTATATTTGTTCGGCACCTACTTGGTACGCATAGCAAAAATGTACCGCATTGGGGTGTTGTTTGCGTAAACCAAGAAGTAATGGTTTTACTTCGTCTTCTGAAGAAATCGGATAGGCATACCCCAAAAACTTGCTGTTTTTCTCTTTAAACAACTGTTCTTCGGTTGCCTCGGCTAATGTTTTATAGGTGTCGTTGGGGTACAAAAGTCTTACAGTAATTTTTTATCAAACAATTGCACTACATCTTCTTGGCCTACATGTAAATTCCAAACCGAAAGGCCCAAAGCTGATGCGGCATCGGTGTTTTCTTTTTTGTCGTCTATAAATAAGGTGTATTTGGGTTGTAATTCGTGTCTAGCCAATACAGTCTGAAAGCAAATTGGGTCAGGTTTGCGCATGCCCATTTCATAGGAAAAATATACTTTTTCAAAACAGTTGTAAAAATCTCGCGAAAAACTCAAGCCCACTTGGTGTTCAAAATAACTAATGTGTGTCGCATCGGTGTTGGACAATAAAAACAAGCGATAATTGGGCTTAAGCAACTGCAAAAACTCCAATCGTTTCAGTGGAAAGTCGCCAATAATTTGATTCCATGCGCTGCGAATGGCCAATATATCTGTGGCTGGATTTTGTTTCTGAAAGCCCGATAAAAAATCCATTTCACTGATGGCGCCAATTTCATAGGCCGTATTTAGTGCAGCTAAATCAGCGGTGAATGGGTTGATGCCCAATTGCTGAAATGCCTGTACTGTAGCCTCTTTGCGTAAATTGACAAAGATGTCGCCAAAATCAAATATGATGTTCTTGATCATGGTAATAAGTGGTTAAGGTATCCGTATCTATTTTTTCTTGTGAAAAAGGTACTGCTTGAAATTGAGGTGCGCTAATTCCTTCTACTAATTTAATTTCACCCGTAAACACCCGCGCTTCGTCCCAACAATTTTCGTCGATAAAGGTTTGCAAGGTTTGACGTCCGCCCTCGATGATGACCGAATGGATATTTTTATGGTATAAAAAATCGGCGATTTGTTTGGCTACGTTGTGAGAAAAATCAATGTTGTTTTGACAGATAATAAGGGTTTCAGCTTCTGAATTATATATAGCACTTGTCTTTGGGATTCTTGCGTGCTGGTCCATTACAATACGAATGGGATTTGCGCCTGGCCAATCACGGGCAGTCAATTGCGGATTGTCGTCCAATACCGTTTGTGTACCAACTAAAATAGCGTGTTCTTCTGTTCGCCATTTGTGCACCAATTGCCGTGAATTGAGGTTGCTGATCCAAACCGGTTGGCGGTTCTCTTTTGTGAGTGGAGCGATAAAACCATCGGCCGATTGGGCCCATTTTAATATAATATAGGGTCGTTTTTTTTGATGAAAGGTAAAAAAGCGACGATTCAATTGTGAACAATCATCGGCCAAAACCCCAACAATCACTTCTTTACCTGCGGCTTGCAAACGCGCAATTCCGGTTCCATTTACTTTTGAGTGGTGATCTACACTGCCTATTACCACCTTGGGAATTTGTTGGTCAATTAGTAAATCACAACAAGGTGGCGTTTTGCCAAAATGGCTGCAAGGTTCTAAATTTACGTAGAGGGTTGATTCAGCAAGCAATGATGTATCGGTTACCGAATTGATGGCATTTACTTCGGCATGCGGCTCGCCAGCTTTGTGGTGCCAGCCCTCACCAATAATGCGGTTGTTGTGCACAATTACACTTCCTACCAACGGATTGGGATAGGTAGTTCCCAATCCCTTTTTAGCCAATTCCAAGCAGTGTGCCATGTATTTTTCGTGCAAATTCATCAGGTAAAAATAAGGATATTCTATCTTGTCTAGTGAAGTTGCCAATAAAAAAATAGGCAATGCATTTCTGCCAAAAGCCAACGAATTTGGGCACATTTTATACTATTTTTGTTACTCATTTTTAGCCATCTTCAGCATGAATTCGTTTCGCATTCGACCCATAGAAATTCAAGATAATTCAGCAATTGCAGCGGTCATTCGATCGGTATTACTCGAGCACAACGTGCCCAAAGTAGGAACCGCCTTTGCCGATCCGCAATTGGATTATATGCAACAAACCTATGCCATTTCACGTGCCATTTATTTTGTGGTTGAACAAAATGGAAAGGTAGTAGGAGGCGCGGGCATTCAGCAATTGGAAAATGAAGCGGATACCATTTGCGAGTTGCAAAAAATGTACTTCATGCCCGAAGCCAGGGGAAAAGGAATTGGTAGCAACATAATGCAACTCTGTTTGGATTTTGTCCAAGCCAATGGCTTTGAATATTGCTACTTAGAAACCATGCCCTATATGCAGGCGGCCCAAAAATTGTACACCAAATTTGGTTTTGAATACATAGATGCGCCCATGGGTAATACCGGTCACACCTCATGTCCAGTTTGGATGCTAAAAAAAGTATAATGCAACTCAACAATTATAAAACACAGTTCATTACCAGTTTACTTCCAGTTGTTGACGAAGCCGAAGCCCAGTCATCCTTTTATTTGGTAGCCGAACATTTGCATCAACTGCGACGCATTGACTTGGCTTTAGATCCTAGTTTTCAACTCACTGAAGTTCAATTGCAGCAGTGGGAATCCATTCGCCATCGTTTGCTCACCCACGAACCCATACAATATATACTAGGCAGCACTACTTTTTGTGATTTACCATTTGCAGTTACTCCCGATGTGCTCATTCCCCGTCCGGAAACCGAAGAACTGGTAGCTTGGGTAGTAGAAAGTTTTGCATACAACCCACAACCCACATCTGATAACGGACAACCCATAACGGACAACAGACAACATCTATTAGACATCGGCACCGGCAGCGGCTGTATCGCAATTGCCTTGGCTAAAAATTTGCCTGAGGTGCAGGTATATGCCTTGGATGTGTCTGATAAAGCCTTGCAAATTGCC
>JBJOOG010000021.1:0-9037 GCA_046051465.1 Bacteroidota bacterium
ATTGGTGGTTGAACCACTTGTTTTTCTCTGGATCAAATTTAGCGCCTGCTTTATGAATGCGATTCAAATCAAAGGCAGCAACCAATTCATCCAAACTAAATAGTTCTTTTTCGGTGCCGTCATTCCAACCCAATAAGGCCAAGAAATTAACTACTGCTTCTGGAAAATAGCCTTGTTCGCGGTAACCTGAAGAAAGCCCGTCGGCTGATTTCCATTCCAACGGAAACACCGGAAAGCCTAGTTTATCGCCATCGCGTTTGGATAATTTTCCGTTTCCGATTGGTTTTAATAAAAGCGGCAAATGCGCAAATTCAGGCGCTTCCCAACCAAAGGCGCGGTACAATAATACATGCAATGGCATAGAAGGCAACCATTCTTCCCCGCGAATTACATGCGAGGTTTCCATGAGGTGATCATCAACAATGTTGGCCAAATGGTAGGTGGGCATGCCATCGCTTTTAAACAACACTTTATCGTCCAATACGTTGGTGTTAATTGAAATATCTCCCCGAATGATATCTTTTAAAGCCAAGGTTTCGTTTACCGGAGTTTTAAAACGCACCACATAGGCTTCTCCTGCGCTAAGGCGTTTGGCTGTTTCTTCGGGGCTAATTACCAAGGAATTATCTAATTTTTCGCGGTTATGCCAATTGTAAATAAAGGTTTGGCCTTGTGCTTCCTCTTCTTTTCTGAACTGATCAAGCGCTTCATTGGTGTCAAAAGCATAATAGGCATAACCGGATTCAATGAGCTGTTGAGCATATTTACCATACATGGCCTTGCGTTCACTTTGTCTGTACGGTCCAAATTTTTCGTTTTTACCCACGGTTTCTGAGGGAGAAATCCCCAACCATTCTAACGCCTCAAAAATATAGTCTTCGGCACCCGGAACATAGCGGTTTTGATCGGTGTCTTCGATGCGCAAATAAAATACCCCTCCGTGTTTTTTTGCAAATAAGTAATTAAACAAGGCAGTACGCACTCCTCCTATGTGAAGTGGACCGGTAGGGCTGGGTGCAAATCGCACGCGAACAGGTTTGGACATGGAATAAAATTTTGGCAAAGATACGTTTTCAGTTCAGTTGGCGAAAGCGAAGCTCTAATTCGTTTTGTTGCGATCTAAGCCCTTAAATTAGGCTTGAGTAGTATTGGTATAAATCGTACTTTTAGCGGTCTGTAAACAAAGAAAATTTGAATTCGTCTCAACTCATTTTTCAAAAGCTAGAGGCTTTTACACGAAAGTACTACACCAATGAATTGCTTCGCGGGGCATTGTTGTTTGTGGGTATTGGATTGCTTTATTTTATAGCCACCGTGAGTTTAGAGTACTTCTTGTGGCTTAAAGTGCAAGGCCGAACCACTTTGTTTTGGGCTTTTATTTTGGTTGAAACAAGCTTATTTATTCGGTTTATACTGTTTCCTATTTTTAAACTGATTAAACTTCAAAAAGGCATTGATCACAAACAAGCTTCTCAGATTATTGGTCAGCATTTCACAGAAATCGACGACAAACTCCTGAACTTTTTGCAGTTGGTTGAAACCTCTTCGACCCAAGAAAACACAGAGCTTTTATTGGCCTCGATTGATCAAAAAGCCTTGCGGCTACAACCCATTCCTTTCTCAAATGCTGTTCGGTTTTCGGCTAATAAGAAGTACATTCCGCTTGCGTTGGTTCCGCTGTTGTTTTGTCTTTATTTTTATGTGTCTGGACAAGATAATTTGCTGGCCGAAGGGTTGCATCGCGTGGTGAATTACCGTGAACAATTTACCCCACCCGCGCCTTTTCGTTTTGAGGTCTTGAACGCCAATCTACAAACCGAACAACACCTAGATTATACCCTGCGCGTGCGTGCCGTAGGAAAAGTAATTCCTGAAAATGCTACCTTGGTTATGGGTGACGAAACCTATTTTATGGAGGAGGAAGCACCGGGAGTATATCGATATACGTTTGTAAAACCCGCTCAAAACACGTCTTTTTTTATTCGTGCGAATACAGTCTACTCGCCTGAATACGAATTGAAAATTATTCAAGTGCCCGCCATAACAACCCTTGAGATGCAGCTGCGGTATCCGGCTTATTTAGGCAAATCTCCAGAGCGAATTTCAGGTACTGGAAACGGACTTTTTCCCGAAGGAACTCAAATTACATGGGTAATGCAAACCAAATCTACCACTCGAGTAGATTGGGTGAGCGACACACAAAAAGCACAATTTGCTGCGCAAGGCAGTCAATTTATTTACTCCAAAACGCTCGATCAGCGCATCAGGTATAGCATCAGTACATCCAACAAGCAAATTCAACAACACGAGACTGTTCAGTATCAGTTGGACGTAATTAAAGATCAGTTTCCAACCATTTCTGTAACTAAAACTCCTGATAGTATTCAAACCAACAAACCCTATTTGATTGGTCAAGTAGGCGATGATTACGGGCTTTCGAAGTTGCAGCTGGTGTATTACCCCAAAGACAGTCCGCAACAAGCAAAATCGGTTTCCTTGCCTGTTCAAAAAACAACAATAGATCGCTTTTTGTATGCTTTTCCGGGTAATTTACCAGTGGTTGAAGGCAATACGTATGAGTATTATTTTGAAGTATTTGACAACGATGCGCCACATGGTTTTAAATCAAGTAGATCCAATGTGTTTAGTTCTCGATTAAGCACGCAAACCGAGCGCGAGAATCAGTTGTTGCAGCAACAAAATAGCGCAATTAGTAGTTTAGAAAAATCCTTAAAAAACCAAGACAAACAATTGCAGGCAATCGATAAAATTCAACAAGCAGGCAAAGAAAAAGACAAATTGGAATATAAAGATCAACAAAAAGTAAATGATTTTATTCAACGTCAAAAGCAACAAGACGATATAATGAAAGCATTTGCTGAAAAAATGAAAGAAAATCTAGATCAGTTTAAAGCCGACAAAAAAGATCCCGCAAAAGAAGAGTTAGAAAAACGGCTAGAAAATGCCCAAAAAGATTTTGAAAAAAACCAAAAACTATTGGACGAATTAAAGGCTTTAAATGAAAAAATAAAGAACGAAGAATTGCTGGAAAAACTAGATCAGTTTAAACAGAAGAGCAAGAATCAAACCAAGAATTTAGAGCAATTGGTTGAATTGACTAAAAAATATTATGTAGAGAAAAAAGCCGAACAACTGATTGATCAATTGGAAAAATTGGCGCAGAAACAAGAGCAATTGGCCGAGAACGACAAAGAAAATCAGGCCGATAAACAAAACCAAATCAAAGAGGAGTTTGATCAATTTCAGAAAGAAATGGATGAACTTCAAAAAGAGAACAGCGAATTAAAAGCGCCGGTGGATTTACCAAAAGATCCCGAAAAAGAAAAAAGCATTGAAGAGGATATGCAAAAGGCGTCGTCTGAATTGCAAAAGAATCAAAAAAGCAAAGCCAAACCCAGCCAAAAAAGTGCTGCAAAGAAAATGAAAGAAATGGCCCAAAAAATGGGTCAAAGTATGGAGGGTGGCGAGAAAGAACAACTGGAAGAAGATGTAAAAATGTTGCGACAAGTGCTCGATAATTTATTGGCTTTCTCGTTTGCGCAAGAAAATTTAATTATTCAATTTAAAGGAATACAACGCGGAGCCCCTTCGTTTACCAAACAACTCAAAATTCAACAAGACTTAAAGTTGCAGTTCAAGCACGTTGACGACAGTTTGTTTGCTTTGTCGCTTCGCAACCCTAAAATTGCCGAAAACATTACGACTGAAATCGGCAATGTGCAGTATAACATCGATAAATCATTGAGCAGTTTAGCGGATGCTCAAATTGCCAAAGGCGTTTCGCACCAACAATACACCATATCGTCGGCAAATAAATTAGCTGATTTTTTGAGTGATACGCTCAATTCCATGCAAATGTCGTTGTCTGGAATGGGCCAAGGGAAGCCCAAACCAGGAAAGGGGCAAGGCCAAGGTATGCAATTGCCTGACATTATTAAGAAGCAAGAGGCTTTGGGTGAAAAAATGAAAGGCGGCACTAAAAAGGGCCCAAAACCAGGTGAAAGCAACAATCCGGGTAAGGGCGAAAAACCAGGCGAAGGACAGCAAGGTAAAACAGGTAAAGACGGTAAATCAGGAAAGGATGGCCAATCCGGATCGAGTCCAGGTTCATCGGGAGAAAATGGCCAAGACGGCGAAGGAGATGCGCGTGCCATTATGGAAATTTACAAAGAACAGCAGCAATTGCGTGAATCGTTGCAGCGCGAATTAGCCAAGAAAGGCATGGGAGGATCTGGACAAAGTGCTTTAGATCAGATGAAGCAAATAGAGCGCCAGCTTATCAATAGAGGGTTTAGCAACGACCTGCTGCAAAAAGCATTGAATTTAAAATATGAGTTATTAAAATTAGATAAAGCACTTCAACAGCAAGGGGAAGAGCAAAAAAGACAAGCCGAAACAAATAAATCCAATTATTCAAACACAGCCAATCCTTTGCCGGCTTACTTGCAACAATATATTCAAAGCGTCGAGATTTTAAACCGACAAAGCTTACCTTTGCGACCCAATTATTCACAAAAAGTACAGGATTATTTCCAAGCACATGATTAGCTTTAATTACGAGACAGATTTTGAATTAGCCAATGAATCCGCTATAGAAAGTTGGATTGGACGCATAATTGCCTCTGAACAGAAATCTGAAGGCGAAATAAGTTATGTGTTTTGCGATGACGACTATTTGCTTGAATTAAACCAGCAGTACCTTCAACACGACACCCTCACAGATATTATTAGTTTTGATTATTCTCTTGGGAACGAGTTGAGTGGCGATATTTTTATATCGATTGAACGGGTACGGGAAAACGCCGAAATATTTAATCAATCATTTGAAAATGAGTTGCTTAGAGTTATTTCTCATGGTGTTTTGCATTATTGTGGGTATAAAGACAAATCAGAAGCCGACGAAAAATTGATGCGTCAAAAAGAAAATGAGAAAATTGCAATGTTTCACGTGGAACACTAAGAAAATAGAAATCTATGTTCAAAGAAGTTTATGATGTAATCGTGGTTGGCGCTGGGCATGCGGGCTGTGAAGCTGCTGCTGCTGCCGCCAATATGGGCTGCTCGACACTTTTGGTGACGATGAATTTGCAAAACATAGCACAAATGTCCTGCAATCCTGCAATGGGCGGAATAGCCAAAGGCCAAATTGTACGCGAAATAGATGCCATGGGTGGTTATTCTGGAATTGTTTCTGATAAAACCGCTATTCAATTTAAAATGCTTAACAAATCAAAAGGTCCTGCCATGTGGTCTCCGCGTGTGCAAAGCGATCGGATGCGATTTGCTGAAGAATGGCGCTGGATGCTGGAGCAAACACCCAACTTGGATTTTTACCAAGAAATGGCCAACGGTTTACTTATAGAAAACGGTGTTGTGAACGGAATCACAACCGTGTTGGGTTTACAAATTAAATCCAAAACAGTTGTGCTCACTAATGGCACTTTTTTGAACGGCTTGATTCATATTGGTGAAAAGCAATTTGGTGGTGGTAGAGCAGGAGAAAGCGCTTCGTTTGGAATTACAGAAGATTTATTAAAAGCGGGTTTCACTGCGGGCAGAATGAAGACCGGAACACCTCCTCGTGTAGATGGACGTTCGCTTGATTATTCTAAAATGAATGAAGAAAAAGGAGATGAGATCCCTGCAAAGTTTTCGTATTCGCCGATTACCAAGCCGCTAACACACCAAAAGTCATGTCACATGACGTACACATCTTTGGATGTGCATGACATCTTGCGGGAAGGATTCGACAGATCCCCCATGTTTAACGGCCGAATTAAAAGTTTAGGTCCCCGCTATTGTCCTTCTATTGAAGATAAAATAAATCGTTTTGCCGATAAAGAACGTCACCAATTGTTTGTTGAACCCGAAGGTTGGAATACGGTAGAGGTTTATGTAAATGGTTTTTCTACTTCTTTACCAGAGGACGTCCAATTTAAAGCGCTGCGTTCGGTAGCGGGTTTTGAAAAAGTAAAATTCTTTAGACCCGGTTACGCCATCGAGTACGATTATTTCCCACCCACTCAACTCAAACACACCTTAGAAACTAAATTGGTTAAAGGTTTGTTTTTTGCTGGGCAAATCAATGGCACAACTGGTTACGAAGAAGCAGCTTCACAAGGATTGATGGCAGGAATAAATGCCGCCCTGCAGGTTCAAGAAAAAGAACCATTTATCCTTAAAAGAGACGAGGCGTATATTGGGGTGTTGATTGATGATTTAATCACAAAAGGCACCGAAGAACCGTATCGTATGTTTACCTCTAGAGCAGAGTACAGAACTTTATTACGCCAAGACAACGCCGATTTTCGTCTTACACCCAAATCACATGCCTTTGGATTGGCTTCTGAAGATCGTTTGCGTCGCATGGAATACAAGCTAAATGAATCTGAAAAAATGGTTGCGTTTTACAAAGAGACCAGCATAACTGCAGCCGAAGCCAATATGTTGTTGGCTAAAAAAGATTCGGCATTGGTTTCGCAATCTGATAAAATGTTTAAGCTTTTTTCTAGACCTCAAATTGATTTGCAAGACATGTTGACACTGGATAAAGTAAAGGAATATGCAACTACAAATCAGCTAGATGAAGAAGTGTTAGAACAAGCTGAAATACAAGTTAAATATTCAGGTTATATAGAAAAGGAGCGCAACAATGCCGACAAGCTCACCCGTTTAGAAGACGTTAAAATCCCTGAGTTTTTTGATTATTCGAAAATTAAATCGATGTCAATCGAGGCGCGTCAAAAATTAACACACATACGTCCGGTTACCATTTCGCAGGCTTCCCGTATTAGCGGGGTTTCGCCTAGCGACATTTCGGTCTTGTTAATTTACATGGGAAGATAATGTTTCACGTGGAACGAATGATAAAAACCACAATATCTAAAGCTATTCTTTTTGCTTGTGTGGAATTGTTTTTGTCTTGTGGCGGAGCGCGCTCAACTGTTCAAATCACAGATTATCTTTTGGTTAATAATGGAATTGAGCTTCAAAAACACACACCACTCACTGCATTTGTTTTTGAGAATAACCAAAAAAATCCACCGATAGAAAAGTTTTTGTCACTCAAATTCAAGAACTCCAATTACTTTGATAAAGAGTTTTGGGTTAGCATTCAGGGAAATAAGTGCAAACTTATTGTATATGATGCCGCTGAATTTGAGAAGTACATAGGTAGTTCAAATTATGCTCAAATCAATCAAGAACCCGAAAACGCCAAATACGGAAATCAGCCAAAATTCATCGCTTTTTCAGTAGTTTCGGCTACCAACGAAGATTGTCTTTCAGATCAATCCTTATTCCAACAACTTACTCTTAGTTATTTAAAAAAACTCAAAGACGATTATTGCAATAACCAATGAATACAACTCCACAAACACCTTATTTAAGTCAGGTTGAAGATTACACCGTAAGTCATCAAAAATTTGATTTACAATACGATTCTCGGTTCGATCTGTTGCACACCTTTCCACAACCACCCGCGAGTGAATTGGGTAAATATTACGAAAGCGATGATTACATTTCCCACACCGATTCCAAACGAAGCTGGTTTGAAAAGGCTTATCATATGGTAAAAAAAAGGGCGTTGAATCAGAAAGTTCAGTTGCTTGAAAAATACCAACCCAACAAAGGAAATTTATTGGATATGGGTTGTGGAACGGGTGATTTTTTACAAGTGGCCCAACAAGCTGGTTGGCAAGTGCAGGGAATAGAACCCAATGAAAAGGCCCAAAAAATAGCGGCATCCAAAGGCGCTACACTTATTTCTGGCACCCCAGCGGCGGCTGACCAAACATTTGATGCGATTACTTTGTGGCATGTGTTGGAGCATTTACCCAACTTGGAACTGCAAATTAAAGAACTCAAAAGAATACTAAAACCCACCGGAACACTACTCATTGCCGTCCCCAATTATAAATCGTTTGATGCCGGATATTACAAACAATTTTGGGCGGCTTATGATGTGCCTCGCCATTTGTGGCATTTTTCTAAAACCAGTATTGATCGATTGGTTGAACAAGAGGGCATGAAAGTTGTTTCAGTTCGTCCGATGAAATTTGATTCATTTTATGTGTCGTTGTTATCAGAAAAATACAAAACCGGAAAAATGAATTACGTTAACGCTTTTTTCGTGGGATTGTACTCAAACTGGAAAGGAAGTCAAACCAAGGAGTATTCTTCGCACATTTATGTGATAAAAAACAGCTAAAATTGATTTTCGCGCACTTTAATCTAATATCGTTAATACAAACCTAAATTGCATCGTCAAAATTTTAAAAGCTGCTTAAATCGCTTTATTTGAAGCCGAATTTAATAGACAAAAACAATTTATTTTAAATCAAGATCAGAAAATCTTATAGTTTGATTTTGATTGTGTCCAAAAAAAACAAACGCAAACAAAAGTAAAATAGTTACTTTTGAAGCCAATCCAATTTTAATTCGTCAAACCAATCCGAAGTATGAAAAAATCACTTGTTGTAATCGCCCTGGCATTTACTGTTTTTTCTTGTAATCAAATACAAGCCACCAAAGAAGTAAAAACAGCCTATGTTGACACCTCTAAATTATTAAAAGACTATACCGAAGCCAAAGACATCGAAGCCAAGTACAAAGCCAAATCAGAAGAGATGGGTCGCGAATTGGAAGCCGAAGTAAACCGATTTAAATCGGAAGCAGCAAATTTTCAAAAAAACGCACAAGCCAACGGACAAGCCTGGGCTCAACAAAAAGGAGCTGAGCTGCAAAAAAGAGAGCAACAGTTGAGTTATGCCCAACAAGCCATATTAGAACAGTTGCAACAAGAAAGTGGCGTTGAAATGGATTCGTTGGTAAGCAATGTGAAGCAGTTTATCAAAGACTACGGCAAAGAGAAAGGCTACGACTACATTTATGGTACTGGAGAAGCGGTTTCAATTTTATACGCCAAAGACAAATATGACATTACCAATGAAATTGTAAAAAAACTAAACGATAAATACAAAAGCGAATCGAAAACAGCAGACAAAAAACCTGCTGC
>JBJOOG010000022.1:0-9432 GCA_046051465.1 Bacteroidota bacterium
CTAAAATTTACTCCTTATGTTTTCAAAATTAGCTTATTCCGTTTTTGAGCAAAGCATCATCGATTACCACAAACACGATAATGTGGATCAACCCATCGCCAATCCGTATGCCAAAGACCAATTTGAACATTTGTTGTACCTTAAAAATTGGATCGATACCGTGCAATGGCATTTTGAAGACATTATTCGCGACCCGCAAATAGATCCGGTTGCCGCCTTAACGTTAAAGCGCCGCATTGACGCCTCCAACCAAGAACGCACCGACATGGTGGAATACATTGACAGTTATTTTTTACAAAAATACAGCGGGGTTGCCGTAAAAGACAATGCCAAAATCAATTCCGAAAGTCCAGCTTGGGCCTTTGATCGTTTGTCTATTTTGGCTTTGAAAATATACCACATGCAAGAAGAGGCCACGCGCGCCGAAGCTTCGCCCGAGCACCGTGCCAATTGCCAAACTAAATTGAATGTATTATTGGAGCAACGTTCGGATTTGTCAACAGCCATCGACGATTTGTTGCACGATATCGAGCAAGGAGAAAAATTCATGAAGGTGTACAAACAAATGAAAATGTACAACGACGAAGAGTTGAATCCGGTGTTGTACCAAAATAAAAAATAAGGTTTAGCTGTCTTTTGGCACAAAAACCCAAACATATAGCCGTCATGCGCTTGTCTTCTATGGGAGACGTGGCCATGACGGTTCCTGTTTTACGCGCCTTGGTTCATCAGCATCCCGAACTCCGCGTAACGGTGATCTCTCGACCGTTTTTCAAGCCTTTTTTTGATACGGTTCCGCAGCTTGATTTTATAGCCTTTGACCCGAAAACAACCCACAACGGATTTTTGGGACTGTGGCGTTTATACCAGCAATTATCGGGTTTATCTATAGATGCTTTTGCCGATTTTCACAATGTTTTGCGCAGCAAAATAGTGCGTAGTTTATTTACATTATCAGGCAAAAAAACAGCCGCCTTAGACAAAGGCCGTGCCGAGAAAAAAGCACTAACGCGTTTGCAAAACAAGGCATTTTTCCCGTTGACTTCAATGGTTGAACGACAGGTTAAGGTATTGGAAAAATTAGGTTTTCCGGTTGATCTTTCAAACCCCACTTTTCCACCCAATCTTACATTAGCACCTGAAACGCAGGACTTAGTTGGCACCAAAACCAAACCCTGGATTGGCCTAGCGCCCTTTGCGCAATATGAAGGGAAAGTGTATCCGCTTGATTTGATGAAAAAGGTGATAAACCAACTGGATGAATCCGGCAAATATGAGTTGTTTTTATTGGGCGGTGGCACCAAAGAAATCACTTTATTGACGCAGCTTTTGGAGCACACAAAACACACCAAAGTGGTTGCGGGTCAACTCAGTTTGACACAAGAATTGGCGTTGATGAGTCAATTTGATGTTTTGGTTTCGATGGATTCGGCCAATGGCCATATGGGCGCTTTGTTGGGAATACCGGTTATAACCTTGTGGGGCGCAACCCATCCGTATGCGGGATTTACGCCGTTTCATCAGCCAGAAAGTAATTCGCTTTGCGCCGATAGAAACCAGTTTCCGGGTTTACCCACTTCAGTATATGGAAACAAAGTCGTGCCGGGTTATGCAGATGCCATGCGTACCATTTTACCCGAAACCGTTGTGGCTAAAATTCAAGAAATTACAGCAACTTAAACGTCGTCAAAATCCACAAACAATTCTGAAGATGTTGGGTGTGCCTGACAAGTAAGTATAAGTCCTTCGGCTACTTCGCTATCCGACAAAATGGTGTTTTTGACCATGTGCGCACTTCCCTTGGTTACTCTTCCCAAACAACTGCTGCAAATTCCGCCTTGGCAGGAGTAAGGCGCATCGATTCCTTTTTTTAGCGCAGCCTCTAATACGGTTTGTTTTTGCGGCATTTCAAATGTGGTGGTTTCACCGTCAACCAATACAGAAATTGTGGTGTTTCCTTGGCTTGTTTGCTCGGTTTTTTCGGTTGGAGTTGAACTGAATAATTCAAATTTTATGGCCGATTCGGCTACGTTTTTGGCTTTTAATTCAGCCGAGATTTCATGAATCATCGATTCGGGACCACACAAAAAGTAGTGATCAATTGCTTTACCTGCGTGTTGATTCATCGTGTAGTTTAAAACCGATCGATCTATTCGCCCAAATAAGGATTGTTCTGATTTAGTGCGGCTAAACACATACTGCACAGAAAAACGTTCCGGATGTGCGGCTTGCAACTCATGTAATTGGCTGTAAAAAATGGTGTCCTCGGGCGTTTTGTTTCCGTAAAGCAAGGCAAATGTACTTTGTGGTTCATCGGCCAATACACTTTGAATCATGGAAAGTATGGGGGTAATTCCGCTACCGGCCGCAATGCCCATGTAGGATTTGTGTTGGCTGGCATTGGTAGGCAATTGAAAGAATCCTTCGGGGACGCCCACTTCTACTATATCACCTGCTTTTAACTGGGTGTTGGCAAAATTGGAAAACAGTCCATTTGGAACCGCTTTTACGGCAATGCGTAATTCACCACTTGCAGGAGCGCTACAGATGGAGTAGGCTCTTCGCAAGGCTTGCCCGTCGAGGGTTAATTTTATCGTTACGTATTGTCCAGCTGTAAACGAATAGTGGGTTGCCAATTCAGCAGGAACTTGAAATTGGATAGAGACGGCATCTTTGGTTTCCCGACGCACTTCTTTGATGGCTAATTTATAGAAAGCGGACATATTTTTTTTGGCAAAAGTAACGAATAGCACCAATTTAACTAGCCAACACGGTTATATTTTTATTTGACAACCGCCTGCCATGCTCAAAAAACGGACTATATTTTTTAGTATGTCAAAAAGAAACGTATTTTTACCCGTCCATATACTAAAACGGCTTTATTTAAGTTTTAACACCCAAATCGTCTTCCATTGAAAACCAATAAACTCAGTTTTTTTTTCACGCTAGGCATAGGTGCGCTTATCTTGGCATGTTCCACTAAAAAAGACTCGTTTACCTCTCGAAATTCCCATGCGCTAAGCACCAAGTATAATATTTTATACAATGGAGGAATGGCCCTAGACAAAGGAATTATTGATTTGAAAGCCCAAAATCAGGATAATTATTGGGAAGTGTTGCCGGTAGAGCGCATGCAAATTAGTAAAGAGACAGTTCTGCCCGGAGAAACTAAAGTTAATCCCAATTTTGAACGCGCCGAAACCAAAGCGACCATGGCCATTCAAAAGCACTCCATGAATATTGGCGGTGCCGAAAAAAATCCGCAAATGGACGAAGCCTATTTAATGCTGGGTAAAGCCCGGTATTATGATCAGCGGTTTGTACCTGCGTTGGAAGCGTTTAATTACATTTTATACAAATACCCCAATAGCGACAAGATTTACGAGGCCAAGATTTGGCGTGAAAAAACCAACATGCGCATGGAAAATGATGCGCTTGCGGTAACCAATCTTACCAAACTGCTAGACGAAATAAAATTCAAAGACCAAATATTTGCCGACGCCAATGCCAGTATTGCGCAAGCTTATTTGCATTTGTCTGAAAAAGACAGCGCCATTGCCAAATTAAAATTAGCCCGTGATTTTACCAAATCAAAAGAGGAAAAAGCGCGCTACCGTTTTATTATTGGCCAGCTTTTTGAAGAAATGGGCCAGCTTGACAGTGCTTTTGTGGCCTATCAATCGGTGATAGACATGAAGCGCAAATCGGCGCGTGAATATGTAATTCAAGCCCATGCGCGACAAGCCATGATGTTTGATTATACCAAAGGAGATACCGTTGCTTTTTTGAAAAAATTTGACAAGCTAAAAAATGACCGTGAAAACAGAGCTTTTTTGGATGTGCTCAACCACAGAGTGGCCTTGTTTTATGACAAGCAACACAACACCAAACAAGCTTTGCATTACTATAATGTTTCTTTAAAAAAGAAATCAGCTGATCAATATTTAGTAGCATCAAATTACCGCAATATGGCAGAGATTTATTTTTATAAAGCCAAATATACGGTAGCGGGCAAGTACTATGACAGCACAATGACCCAATTAAATAATCGATCAAGAGAATTTAAATTCATCAAGAAAAAGCGAGACAACTTGGCCGATGTAATTAAATACGAAGCAATCGCCAATACCAACGACAGTATTATTTCAATCTATAAGATGTCGGAATCCGATAGGGTTGCTTATTATCAAAAACACATTGATGCACTCAAAAAAGCGGATGCACTTGCAAAAGAAAAAGCCGATAAAGCGGCCAAATTAGCAGGTGACTCAGCCGACTCACCTACTGAAAAATCGGGAGGGAAAGGACAAGGAAAGGTTGCAATGGCTCCGCCAAGCGCAGCTGATATGGCTTCTACCACGAGTGATTTTTATTTTTATAAAGCCTCAACGGTGGCTTTTGGCAAAGCCGAATTCAAAAAAAATTGGGGTAATCGACCCTATAAAACCAACTGGCGTGTGGCCTCAATTAAGTCTGTTGATGCCAACGGAAATGTGCCGGAAGAAGCGGCAGAGACTGAGGAAGATTCACCAAACAAAGAAACGGCTGAAGATGCGCGTTATACAACTGCCTTTTACACCCAATTATTACCTACCTCGGATGAAGTTGTCAATGACTTAATCAAGGAACGCAATTTTGCTTACTACCAGTTGGGGTTGATTTACAAAGAAAAGTTCAAAGAATACGCTTTGGCATCGGCCAAACTGGAACAATTACTCTTGAATCAACCAGAGGAACGCTTCATTTTGCCCTCGATGTATCATTTGTATAAAATCTATGAAATTACCGATGCGGCCAAGGCAGCAGCTATGAAAGACCGCATTATTAATGAGTTCCCCGATTCGCGTTATGCTAAAATTTTGATTGCCTTAACCAACGGTACAGTTGCGGTAACGGAATCACCAAACACGGCCTATGACAAGGTGTATCGACTTTTTGAAACGGGCGATATCAAAGCCACTTTAATTGTACTTGACGAAGTAATTTCTCAGTATACCGGAGAAGAAATTATTCCAAAATTAGAATTGTTGAAAGCACATTGTATTGGTAAAATAATGGGTTTAGAAGAATATAAAAAAGCACTCAATTTTGTTGCACTTAATTACCCAAATGCCGAAGAAGGTAAAGCGGCTGAACTGATCTTAGCCAATGATTATCCAAAACTAGAAAAATTGACTTTCTACCAAGCCAAACCATCCAGTTGGAAAATAATTTATGTAGCCGATAATCCAAGTGACAAAAGCACCATTAAGCTGCAGGAAATTGTGGCGAAATTCATTAAAGGCAGAAGCATCGATCAATTGACAACATCAATGGATGTGTATACGCCTACCAAAAATTTCTTTGTCATTCACGGACTTAAATCAGAAGAGGCGGCGAAGGGAATTGTGTCTATTTTGCGCGACTACAAGGATTACAAGTTGCCCAATACGGCCTACATTATCTCAAATGACAATTATAAAATTGTACAAATCAAGAAAAATTTTGAGGTGTATTTAAAGACTACGCCAAGCGATCCGTTGCCCGAAGTTCCTGAAACCGATGTTCCGACTAAACCAACCCAGCCAAATCCTAAAAAGCCCGACCCAACGGTTCCGGCCAATGATGTTTTGGGTGGAGATGATACAGAAACCAACATGGCTCCACCGGATCCAAATGAAATGAACATGAATCCACCCGACCCCTCGGGAATGAAAAAAGAAAAAAAATAAGCATGTTTGACAAAAAACCAAAATCCTATACCGATCTATTGGGCAAGACCAACCGGATAGTTGAAGGCACTACCCTCACGGGTAACATTGTGTCTCAGGCTGATTTTCGGTTAGACGGCATATTAACTGGAAATTTCACTTCGAACGGCAAATTAGTAATAGGTCCTGCAGCAGCAGTAACAGGAGATATAATATGTAAAAACTGCGACATCGAAGGCAAATACCACGGCAACATTCAAGTGGCCGAATTACTTACAGTAAAAGCAAAAGCCAGCATTAAAGGCGCAGTAATTTGTGGCAAATTATCGGTAGAACCCGGCGCCGATTTTAGCGCCTCTTGCGAAATGAAACCGCATGTAAAACCTACAACTCTCCCTGATGCAAACACCAAACCAGCAGAAACAAACGCGCAATAAATGGCTTGCGCTGATTAACATTCCCGTTCAAATGGGAATCATCGTGTTTTTGTTTGCCTATTTGGGTAAATGGCTGGACGAAAAATACGCCAATCCACACCGACTTTTTGTAAAGGGGCTCACCTTAGTTGGAATTGCCATCGCCTTTTACAACATCAACCGCCAACTCAAAGAAATCAACAAATCCGAATAATCCCATGCCGTTAAAAGTAAAACTCTTGTTGCAATTGCTTTTACTAGTGGGAGTTAGCTATGCCTTTCATTTAGGACTATATCAGTTTAGCAGCTTGGGCCAAACGGCAGCAAGTTTTCAATTTTCGTTGATACAACTTTATTTGTTTTTTGGAATTTCGGCGTTTATACTCATTGGAATTTTATCCTTTTTGCCAAAGCGATTTACAGACAATTTGGGCTTTATTTTTATCGGGCTCACCTTACTAAAAATGGCTGTAGCGTATTGGTTTTTTTACACGGTTACTTCAAGCTCAGCAGCGGCTAATGTGCTAGAAAAAAGACAAGTAGTATTGGTTTTTGCATGGTTTTTGGCAATAGAAACCTATTTAGCTACTCGTATTTTAAACAATCCGCAACAACCCCTTGATTTTTCTACAAATCCACCAAAAAAATAATTGCTTTATACTTTTGAATATTAATAATTAATGTACTTTTGCACCAAATTTTAGAAACTCAAAATTAAGTTAATTAATTCGCTATGGTGTTTTCAAAAAAACTGATTCAAGTAAGTATAGCAATTTTAGTCGCCTTTCTTCCTTTAACCGGATATTCTACTACTCCTGAAGCAGCTGCTTCAACGCCAGCTCACGCTGCAGAAGCCACCCACGAAGCCCATGCAGAACCCACCGATTTAAAATCAAAAATAAGAGCGTTTATTGATCACCACGTATTGGATGCGCATGATTTTACATTATTCGCAGACGAAGCTACCGGAACGCATTACGGTTTTCCTTTGCCGATTATTTTATGGGACAATGGCGTGCACGTTTTCTCATCGTCTAAATTTAACTATGGTGACGAACACGGAACAGTTGCCGAATCCAATGGAAACTACTACGTATTACACCACGAACGCATATACAAAACCGACGCACAGGGAACATTAAACTTTGACGAGCATCATCACCCAACCAATGCCAAACCTATTGATTTGTCTATTACCAAAGGGGTGTTGACCATTATGGTAGTGGCTTTGTTGATGTTTATGTTGTTTAGTGGTTTGGCCAAATCGTATGCCAAAAATGGCGGTATTTCAGCAGGACCAGGTCGTTTCTTTGAGCCGATTGTATTGTATGTTCGCGATGAGATTGCGATTCCAAATATCGGAGAGAAACACTACAAAAAATACATGAGTTATTTGTTGACCATCTTTTTCTTTGTATGGTTCTTAAACATCTTCGGATTGACGCCATTGGGAATTAATGTAACCGGAAATATAGCTGTGACTTTTGGATTGGCTGTGATTACTTTTTTAATTACCAATTTAACGGCCAACAAAAATTACTGGGGACACATTTTCTGGATGCCCGGCGTTCCAACTCCTATGAAATTTATTTTGGCACCGATAGAATTATTGGGTGTCTTGATCAAACCATTCTCCTTAATGATTCGTTTGTATGCCAACATTTTTGCAGGCCACATCGTATTGATGAGTTTGATTGGGTTGATGTTTATTTTCAAAAACTGGTTGGGCAGCAGCTTGTCATTCATGTTGTCGTTTGCGATTTCAACCATTGAGATTTTAGTAGCCTTGTTGCAAGCCTATATTTTTACAATGTTATCGGCCTTGTATTTCGGATCAGCGGTGGAAGAACACCATCATGGGGACGAGCATCACTAAAATGTCCAGTGGACATTTTGGCGAGTAGCCAGGCGGTGCGCTGGCATTTAATTTGAATGTTTAATTTAATATATATACATTATGGAAATTCCTAAAATTGTTGGAGCTGGATTAGTAGTTATCGGTGCTGGTATTGGTATCGGTAGAATCGGTGGTTCTGCTATGGACGCGATTGCTCGTCAACCAGAAGCTACTGGTAAAATTCAAACCGCTATGCTTATCGCAGCTGCGCTTATTGAAGGTATTGGATTTGCTGCTTTATTTGCAGTATAATACAAACAAACAAAAAGCTGTAACGGTTGGTTGCAGCTTTTGTTTTACTTAATTGAACACACCGAGTTTTTAAACTCACATTATATAGACAGTAAGAATAAAAAGTATGGAAAAGTTAATAAATGATTTTTCGTTTGGTTTGTTTTTTTGGCAAACATTAATTTTTGTTGGATTGATTTTCTTGTTGAAAAAATTTGCGTGGAAACCCATTTTAGATGCGGTGAATGAGCGCGAAGAAGGCATTAAATCTGCTTTAGAATCAGCTGAAAACGCCAAAAAAGAAATGCAAAATTTGCAAGCCGACAACCAACGTATTTTGCAAGAAGCTCGTATGGAGCGTGATGCGATGTTGAAAGAAGCGCGTGAAATGAAAGAAAAAATGATCGCCGATTCTAAAACAGAAGCACAAGCCCAAGGCTTGAAAATGATTGAGCAAGCCAAAGCAGCGATTGAAACTGAGAAAAATGCAGCCATGGCTGAATTGAAATCACAGGTTTCTACTTTGTCATTAGCGATTGCCGAAAAATTATTACAAGACGAATTGGCCAACAAAGATTCCCAAGTAAAATTGGTTGAAAAAATGTTGGGTGATGCTAAACTAAACTAATTATGGCCAGTACAAGAGCTGCGATTCGTTATGCCAAAGCAATTTTAGAAATTGCACAAGCAAAAGGCGCTGCCGATGCAGTAAATGCCGATATGCTCGTGGTGGAAGAAACCCTAAGCAACAACGCCGAACTGCGCACCTTTATCGGAAACCCCACCACCAAAGTGGAGGTCAAAGAAAGTGTGTTGTTGGAAGTATTTGCGAGCACCCACGCCGTAACCAAAAGTTTATTTCATTTGTTGTTCGAAAACAAACGCTTTGAATTGCTTCATGCTATTGCGGTAGAGTACACCAAGTTGCACGCTATTTTAAATGGCGTTGAAACTGCTCAGGTAACTACAGCCATTCCGATGGACGCAGCTTTAGAAGCCAAAGTGTTGCAAAAAATTGCTACGTTTTCAGACAAGAAAATTACCATTGAAAACACAGTAGATCCTGCCATTATCGGGGGATTTATTTTACGAATAGGCGACAAGCAATACAACGCTTCCATTGCCAACAGATTGCAAGTATTAAAAAGAGAATTAAGTAACTAGTTATTTATATAATTATGGCGGAAATTAAACCAGC
>JBJOOG010000023.1:0-10563 GCA_046051465.1 Bacteroidota bacterium
TTGAGGCACGAAACGGACCACCGCCACCGGGTATTCCACCGCCACCAGGATTGCCAATTGATCAAGGTGTGTTGGTTTTAGTTTTCATCGGAATCGCAACTGCATATTATGTGTTTACACACAAAACAAATAGAAAAACTTCGATCTAAATCGGAGTTTTTTGTTTTTTGAGCAGTTCTTAAGCTGTCAGAGATCAGCCGTAAGCTATTAGCCACGAATGCACGAATTATAGAAATTCCAATCTATAAATTCCAAATTCCAATGTATATAAAGAACTATTGTTGAGCGGGAAGTGGGGAGTTGGAAGATGGAAGCGGGAAGATTTTTAAAATAAACTAATTACAACGGATTAGAAATTCCAATTCTAAAATTCCAAATTCCAAAACTTCGGCACCAAACGGTTACTACAAGACGAAATCTTTCAATCTTTCAATTCTTCAATCATTCAATCTTCCAGACCGACAACCCACAACCAACAACAGACAACCGAGAACCGACAACCGATTCCCGAGAACAGAATAAATCAGTATCTTGCGGGCCCAATACGTTACTCGCATTATGTTTTTTAATTCTTTGGCGTTTGCGCTTTTTTTACCGCCGGTTTTTGCCTTGTATTGGTGGCTGTGCGCCAAATCGGTGGCCGAGCAAAACGCGCTGTTATTGCTCGCTAGTTATGTGTTTTATGCATGCTGGGATTGGCGATTTCTCTTCTTGCTCTTGTTCTCTACGTTTTTAGATTATTTCACGGGTTTGCAAATACACCAAAGTGAGTGTATCGCCAAAAAACGGTTTTGGTTTTGGCTGAGTATAGGTGTCAATTTGGGTTTTTTGGGTCTATTTAAATACTACGATTTTTTTGCTGTTTCCTTTGCCGAATTGTTCCAAGGATTTGGTTTGCAGGTGAGTCCTTTTTTATTGAAATGGGTATTACCCGTGGGGATTTCCTTTTATACTTTTCATGGCTTGTCGTATGTAATTGACATCTACAAAGGCCGGATTCCTGCCGAGAAAAACCCAATTGATTACGCGCTGTTTGTGAGTTATTTTCCGCTATTGGTGGCTGGTCCTATTGAGCGAGCCATGCATTTGTTGCCGCAAATTAAACAAACGCGCAAATTTTCGTTTTCCCAAGCCCAAGAAGGCATATACCTGATCGTGTGGGGATTGGTAAAAAAAGTAGTTATCGCCGATACTTGCGCCACCTACGCCAATGCCATTTTTGATCATGCCGATTCCGTCAATACCTTATCGTTGGTGCTGGGAGCGGTGTATTTTGCCTTTCAGATTTACGGCGATTTTTCGGGCTATTCCGACATGGCCATTGGGATTTCGAAACTGTTTGGCTTAGAGCTGTTGCGCAATTTTAACTACCCCTATTTTTCCCGTGACATTGCCGAATTTTGGCGCCGTTGGCACATATCGTTATCGAGTTGGTTTCGCGATTATGTATACATTCCGTTGGGCGGAAGCCAAGGCGGCAAATGGATGCAGCTGCGCAACGTGTTTGCCATTTTTCTTTTGAGCGGCTTTTGGCATGGCGCCAATTGGACCTATTTGTTTTGGGGCTTTTTAAACGCGCTCTACTTTTTGCCTCTGCTGTGGCAACAAAAAAACCGCACCAACTTAGAAAGCAGTTCTGTTCCATTCACAATTGGCGGCTTGCACATTGTACTCAACATACTCGCAACTTTTGCACTCACCTGTATTGCCTGGGTTTTTTTTAGAGCCCAATCGATGGAGGCCGCTTGGGATTATTTGTATCGATTAGTTACCAACGGAAATTGGAATTCCGAATTTTTGGCTAATCGCCGTTATAATTTTGAATTGCTTTCCTTGATTGTATTATTTGTGGCTGTCGAATGGCGTAACCGCAACCAAATGCAGCCCATTTCGGGAAAATATGCTTGGTTCAAACTGGGCTTGTGCTTTGCTGCCTTGTTGGCCTTGGGCACTTATTCAGATTACAAATCATTTATCTATTTTCAATTTTAATGAAGTCCTTTTTGCGCTACATAACTCTTTCATTCTTGCTGCTTCTGGGTATCGCCGTGCTTTTGGATGTAGTGTACACCGTGATTTATTCCCGAGCCAAAGACCGTTGGAAGATGGAATACGTGCTGCATGCGCCGCCGAAGGACTATGATCTAGTAATACTTGGCACCTCGCGCGCCAACAATCATTTTGTGCCTGAATTGTTCGAAAAACAAGGATTGAAAACCTTCAATTTTGGCATGAGTGGCTCACATTTGTTTGAAGACGCTTTGTTGTTGCAACTCTTACTCGAGCAAAATAATAGTATCAAGTGTGTGCTGTTGGAAGCCGATTTAAACCTGAGTAACGAAAAGCGCGACAACGGAACCACCGCACGATTTTTGCCTTATTTACACAGCAATTCTACCATTCGTTCGCATTACCAAAACGAACCTGAATTTCCGTACTGGTATTACCTGCCTTTTTACCGCTATACGGCTTTCGAATCGCAAATAGGATTTCTCGAATTGATGAAAACGCTTGCCCAAGAACCCAGCACCACATTGGCTAATCGCGGATATTATCCGCTGCCCACAAACAAAAAAGGCAACATGAAAAACGACTACCGCGCACTCAAATTGCGGCCCAATCGCTACTACGAACAAATCAAAAAATTGTGTGCGCAACACCACATTCAGCTCATTACGGTATCCACGCCGGTTTGTGAAAATGTGAAAGGCATGGATTATTTTCAAAAAGTACAATCCTTGTATCCCGAAATCTACAACTGCGAAGATTTTGTGCAAGACGACCGTTATTTCTCTTCCTGTGGTCATCTCAATGATGCGGGCGCGCGACTTTTTACTCAAAAAATAATAAACGAGTTCTTTCCTAAAAAATAAGCGCTAATCCCCACTAAAATAGGATAATCAATTCGCGGCAACCAAGTCCTTTATTTTCTTATTTTTGCCCTTTGACTTATTCCATGGAGAAAATTATTTCCTATCCTTTGTCGTTTGTGGCGATGGTTTTGTTTCTCATTACCTTACTCGCTTTTCACCCCATTCAATGGATTTGTCTCCGCGTGTTTGGCTACCAAGCCCACAAAAAAAGTGTGGATTACTTGAATTTTTTATTGCTGCGAATTGCCCATTTATTAGGCACCCGATTTAGTCTTGAAAACAAGTTTGAACTACCCAAAGGCGTGCCCGTTATTTTGGTAGCTAATCACCAAAGTTTATATGACATTATAGGCATGATCTGGTTTTTGCGCCGAATACATCCCAAATTTGTGAGCAAAAAAGAATTGGCCAAAGGCATACCAAGTGTCTCATTCAATTTGCGTCATGGCGGTTCAGTAGTTATTGACCGAAAAGATCCCAAACAAGCCATACCCGAGATTAAAAAATTGGGCGAATACATCGAAAAACACCACCGAACAGCCGTAATTTTCCCAGAAGGAACCCGCAGTAAAACGGGAGTTCCCAAAGAATTTGCCCAAAGTGGCTTGAAAATTTTGTGCAAATATGCGCCATCGGCTTACGTGCTTCCTGTAACCATTAATAATTCTTGGAAATTTGTAAAATATGGGTTTTTCCCTTTTGGTTTGGGAAATCGTATTATCTTTACCCTTCACGAGCCAATTCCGGTGAAAGATCACTCGTTTGATGAGCTCATGGCTCGCACCGAAAGCACCATAAAAAACGCAATAAACGAAGTAAAGATGTAACGCCTAGCGCGAAATTTTTACCAAAAAAACGCAAGCATGTCTATAAAAAACATCCGTCTGGAAGTGATGCAATTTCTAGAAAACAAAGTCGAAGGCTTCATGGATCAATACTTGATTCCCGTTGAAAAAATTTGGCAACCGACCGACTTTTTACCCAATTCTGAAAGCGAAACCTTCTTTGAAGAAGTGAAAGAATTGCGCGAATTGGCCAAAGATTTACCCTATGATTTTTGGGTAGCCATGGTAGGCGATACCGTTACCGAAGAAGCACTTCCAACCTATGAATCATGGTTGATGGATGTAGAGGGCGTAGATAATGTAGAGCGCAACGGCTGGGCCAAATGGGTGCGCCAATGGACCGGCGAAGAAAACCGCCACGGTGATGTACTCAATAAATATTTATATCTCTCTGGGCGTGTAAATATGCGCGAAGTAGAGATGACTACCCAGCACCTCATCAACGACGGCTTTGACATTGGCACTGGACGTGATCCGTATAAAAACTTTGTGTACACTTCGTTTCAAGAGTTGGCTACGTATGTGTCGCACAACCGCGTGTCACAAATTGCCAAAAGCTATGGCGACCACAAGTTGTCCAAAATGTGCAAAATGATTGCTGGAGACGAAATGCGTCACCACCATGCCTACTCCGAGTTTGTAACCCAAATTTTCAAGGTAGATCCAAGCGAAATGATGATGGCTTTTCTCTACATGATGAAACTCAAAATTACCATGCCGGCTGTGTTTTTAAGAGAGTCAGGAGAAGCAATGGGCACTGCCTTTGAGCAATTTTCGAATTCTGCCCAACGCATCGGGGTATACACCTCACAAGATTATGTAGAGATTTTACAAAAACTCATCGAAAAATGGGAAATTGACAAAATGACGGGCCTCACCGACGAAGCCGAAAAAGCCCGTGATTACTTGATGAAATTGCCCGATCGTATGGCTAGAATTGCCGAACGTTTGGTGATTCCGCCCGATCCATTTGTATTCAAATGGGTGCAACCGGCCATCATTGGTTAATTGTAATTCAACCAAATTATACTACAAATGTTGCTCGTTGATTTTGTTCAATGGGCAACATTTTTACTTCTAAATCAATCCCATGATCGAATCAACCTTAGTGAATGCCACGATTAGTTTTGTAAAAAAACAACTCGAAAACGCCGAAGGAGGCCACGATTGGTTTCATATTGAACGCGTGTACAAATTGGCCTTGCGCATTGCCAAGACGGAAGCCAATGTAGACGTTTTGGTGGTTCAATTGGCCGCCTTGTTGCACGACATCGCCGACAGTAAATTTCATGGCGGAGATGAGACCATCGGCCCGCGAGTGGCGCGTGAATTTCTAACCGAAAACCAATTGCCCGAAAATCAATTGGAACATGTAATTGCTATAATTGAAAACATTTCGTTCAAAGGCGGCAATGAAACCCAAGATTTTTTCTCCAAAGAACTGGCCGTGGTGCAAGACGCCGATCGCTTAGATGCCATTGGCGCCATTGGCATTGCCCGCACCTTCAACTACGGCGGATTTAAAAACAGAGCACTGTATGATCCGGCCATTGCACCCAATTTGCACTTGAGCAAAGAAGAATACAAAAGCAGTACCGCACCCACCTTGAACCATTTTTACGAAAAACTCCTGCGCCTGAAAGACTTGATGCATACCAATACCGCGCGCGAAATAGCGGCCGAACGCCACCAATTTATGGAACAATTTCTCTCCCGATTTTATGCCGAATGGGAGGGTGAAGCATAAAAAAAGAGGACCTAAGTCCTCTTTTTTATTTAATTGGTTTTGCGTTTACAAACTCACGCGCAACAATTGTTTTTTCTTTCCTTTACGGCCAATGAAAAACACCGATTCTTTGGTTAAAGCACCATCCGATACCATAAACGGCACTTCTGAATCTTTGTCATCCAAGATTTCTTGGTAATCAAAATCGCCGTTTGGTTTGATGCGAATGATGTTTAAGTTGGAACGTTTGGTACTGGTTTGACCAAACTGAATGCGGTCATTGCTCAATTTTTTTACTTTCTCTCCGGTGTTGATGAAGAAATAGGTATCGTCACCTTTTACGGTTGAAGTATACGAGATATAGGAGCTGTCGCCCGAAGTAGCTTGTCTTTTGTTGATGTTACGCGCCCAAACGATATCACCCGAAGGGCCAATTTTAGCACTCACAATGTCGTCATAGTGGTAAATGGTTTGGGTAGTTCCACCGCCATTTCCGTTTGAAACATAATGCGTAGTGATGTAAAATTCTTCGGCATTAAACACAATTTCATTCGATGAAGTGATCAAAATTTTACGGAACGAAAGGTTTTTCAATTCCTTGTCTTTGTCTTTTCCGTATTTGTCAATCATGAATTGTTCGGTAAACGGATTGAATTTAGACTTTTTGATTTCTAAGGTTACCGGATCCAATTCAAAGTACGAAATCCCTTTAAATCGGTTGTCATTTCGCGCCGAATAAAATCCGATGCACGTAAGACGATCTTGGAAAATGATGGTTTTTAACGAAGCCGCAAAGTTGTCGTTGGTATCAAATACCTGCGTTTTTTCTGAATCTTTGGTGATGCGCGTTAATTCATATTGGTAACGACCACCTTCTTTTTTCTTTTTCTTTTCGGCGGTAAATACTTTTCCAAGCAAGTACAAAGTGCTTCCGTCTTTGGACACGTCAATGTTTTCAAAACGGAATTTTTTGTCTTGGATGTTGCGTTTAAAGGTGTGCTCAAATTTTTGATTCAATTTGTTGTCATACAAATACAACTTGTGTGTTTCGTTGTCTTTGTCTTTAATGTCCACGGTAATGGCAAACGCATTGCGGTCTTCGTTTACAATCATCGAAGCGCCCCAGTCACCGTCAAATCCGCCCATAGAGAACAAGCTAAATTGTTTGATTTCCTCACTTTTTAAACGGAATAATTCTTTTTTGGAGAATTTAAAATCGTTGATGTTGGCATTGATCGAGGAACAGATATACGATTTTGCATCGCGGTTGTATAAAAACTCCACAATGTTCACTTGTTCGCCATCCATGATTACGCCCAATACCGAACTTTGTTTCTCCACATCCGAGTACTTCATCTCGTATTCGTATTCTTTGATGAGTTTCATATTGGCATCGTAATGCTCAATATAATACCCAATTCCTGAGGAGAACACGCCGCCTTGGTAGGATCTCACAATCACTACACCACCTTTACTGTCGTCTTCTACCAATACAATTGTAGATCGTTTGTATTCGTCTTTAAAAACATCGCTGATTTTAAGTTGGAATGGAATCTGTTGTGCCTGAACAAATGAAGTGCTCAGCAGCAAAGCCATGGCGATGCTTTTAAAAATGTGTTTCATAAAAAAAGGGTTTAAATAATAAATTCAGTTTAATTTCCCTGAAAATCAGGTTTTCTTTTTTCTAAAAAAGCGGTGGTGCCTTCTTTGAAGTCGGCGGTACCAAAACAGGTACCAAATGAGTTTATCTCGGCCGCAAAGCCATTTTGATATTTATCAAAACTAGCATTTACCGCTTGAATGGCATGTTGAATAGCCACTGGCGAATTTTTGCTTATTTTTTCAGCTAGGGATTTAGCCAATTCGAGTAATTCGGTTTGTGCCACCACTTGATTCACCAAACCACAGTCTAGCGCCTCTTGGGCCGAGAGCATGTTGGCAGTAAGAATGAGTTCCATGGCGCGGCCTTTGCCTACCAATTGCGGCAAACGTTGGGTTCCGCCATAGCCAGGAATCACACCCAAGGTTACTTCGGGTAAACCCATTTTGGCGTTGTCGGAAGCCAGACGAAAATGACAAGACATGGCCAATTCCAATCCACCGCCCAACGCAAATCCATTGATGGCTGCAATTACTGGAGTGGTACATTTTTCTATAAAGTCAAATACTAGTTCCTGTCCTTGAGCAGCTAATTCGCGTCCTTGTTCTACCGAAAAATTGGCAAATTCAGCAATATCAGCTCCAGCTACAAAGGCTTTTTCACCCGAGCCCGTAAGGACAATTGCCCGTACGTTTTTGTCGACATTTAAGGAAGCAAATGCGCTGTGCAATTCGCTCAAGGTGGCCTTGTTGAGCGCGTTCAATTTGGTAGGGCGATTGATGGTTACAACCGCAACAGCATCGACTTGATCAACCAGGATATTTTCAAAATTCATAGCTAGGAATTTAGGATGGGAAGCGAAACGGTAAACTGCGTTCCTTTGCCCAATTGGGAAGCAAAAGTAATTGTTCCTTTGTAATTTTCAATGATGTTTTTAATAATTCCCAATCCCAATCCCATGCCACTACTTTTGGTGGTAAACTTGGGTTCAAAAATATAGGGAATGTTTTGCTCTTCTATGCCCACTCCGTTGTCTGTTACGGTAATTTCAACATTGGTTCCTTGGCGCGTTACTATAACCACAACCCATTTTTCTTGCTGATTTTCGGGAATGGATTGAATGGCATTTTTAACCAGATTTGTCAAGATTCGGATGAGTTGGGTGCGGTCAATTTTGGCAATTATTTCTTTTTCTGAACATTCAAACTGCAGGTATTCTTCGTTAAAAATATCCAAGGCCAATTCTACTACTTCTACCACATTCAAGGTTTCGTTTTGTTGTGCCGGCATCGAGGCAAAGTTCGAAAATGCCGAGGCTACTGCGCTCATCGTGTCGATTTGCTGAATTAAAGTCTCAGAATAATCGCGTACTTTTTGCCGCAATTCGGGATCATTCGGATCAAATTTGCGTTGAAAACTCTGAACCGTAAGCCGCATGGGCGTGAGCGGATTTTTGATTTCGTGAGCCACTTGCTTGGCCATTTCGCGCCAGGCATCTTCCCGTTCACTTTGGGCCAATTTAATGGCGCTTTCTTCCAATTCATCGACCATGCCGTTGTAGGCCCGAATGAGCAAATTGATTTCTTTGCTATTGGCCTCCAACACAATTTTCTCGTTCTTTTGGGTTAAACTCGTCTCGCTCAATTTATCCGAAATGGTTTTTAACGATTGGGTAATGTAGGACGATAAGAAATAGGCGAGTCCAAAAGCAATTACCAACATAAAGGCATAGACTTGCCCCAGTTTGATCAGGAAATTTTGCAATTCACGCTCGTAAAAACCGTCGTCTTCTACATAGGGAATATTTAAGATGCCCAGGGGTTTGAATTTGGCGTCCTTTATTTGGCTGTAAGAGGAGCGGTTTTTTACGCCGTTGATGTCTTTAATGTCTACATAGCGCTTGTCAATCGAGGATTGCACCAGCTTGATGATGTACAAAGGAATGGGCGGCGCGTCTTTGTCAACCGAAAAGGAAGCTTTAGACGATTTAAGTAATTTGCCGTTTTGGCTGTAAATGTTTATCTCAAGTTGATGAATTTGCGCTAATTCGTGAATCTTATCTTTAAAGATATACCTGAGATTTGAAGTTGTTAAGGCATACTTGGTATTGGCCAACACATAGTTTATGTGCTCTTTGATGGCTGTTTCTTTGCGTTCTAAGCGCTCTTGGTGGTACTCTTTGGCTTCGTTTTTAAACTGAATAATCGAGATGGAAGCCATTAAAATAGAGGCAATCAAGATGAGTACAATCATGGAAAAAAATATCCGCAACTGCAAGGAAACGCGCTCCAGCTTTAAGATTCCAGCCATAGCTTTTTTAGGAATTTCGTTCTCTTATTTTTTTATAAAACCGGAAACCCAACATGATCAATACGGAAAATAAAACAATGCCAATTACTCCGTAAATCCAGTTGACTGCATTTTTCAGGATAACTAAAAAGACAACGGCAAATAGAATAATAGTAGCACCCTCGTTCCACAGCCGCATAAAATTGGAACTGTATTTTACCACTCCATTTTGCAGTTCCAGATACATCGTATGGCACTTAAAATGATAAACAAACAAAAGCACAACAAACCCTAGTTTTACTTGCATCCATGAAACATAGATTAAACCAGGATTAAGGTGCAACAACCACAAGGCAAATAGCGTTGCCAATACCGCACTGGGCCAGGTGATTATATACCACAATCGATAGGTCATGATTTTGTATTGTTTTTGTAAAATCTCTCTTGCTGGCGAATCGAGCTCGTGGGCTTCAATTTGGTAGACAAACAAGCGCACAATGTAAAATAAGCCCGCAAACCAAGTGATGACAAAAATGAGATGCAGTGATTTTACATATTCGTACATGGTAATGCAGGGTGTTTATATTATTTTTTGTTGAACGCTTCAATCCAGTTGGCCACTACTTGGCACCACTCTTCCTCGTCGTTTAAGCAGGGAACGGCCATGAATTCTTCGCCACCGTGGTGTAAAAATTGTTCGTTGGCCTCCATCGCAATTTCTTCTAAGGTTTCTAAACAATCAGCAACGAAAGCGGGTGTTACAACAGCTAATTTCTTGATGCCTTTTTCGGGCATTTTATTGATTTCAACATCGGTGTAGGGGGTAAGCCATTTGTCTCCGGCCAAGCGGGATTGAAAGGTTTGGCTGTATTTTCCTTCGGGAATGCCTAGTAATTTCACAACCTGTTTGGTGGTCTCATAACACTGGTGGCTGTAACAAAATTCATGAGCGGGCGAAGGAGTGGCACAGCACGTACGGTCCATTTTGCAATGCGATTTAGTTACATCGGTTTTGCGGATATGACGCTTGGGAATACCATGGTACGAAAACAACAAGTGGTCGTAATCAAATCCTTTTAAGTGGTTTTGTATCGAGTTGGCCAAGACCAGAATGTAATCGGGTTTGTTGTAAAAAGCGGGAACAATGGTAAAGGTCATTTCGGGGAAATACTGTTGGCGCAATTCCTCGGCCAAGACCAAAATAGTAGTGGTTGACGCCATGGCGTGCTG